>NZ_BTPU01000001.1:0-147420 GCF_036985595.1 Vallitalea maricola
TCCATTGTTTTTTCCGTAAATCTATTAATGATATTTACCACGTTTTGTTGTATAATAGTTTTCATGAAAAGAGTTCCTCCTTAAGGTGTTTTTGTCGTGATTAATATCTTAACATAAGGAGATTCTCTTTTCTATTTTTATATCCAATTTTCCTACTTTAATTTTACACTAACTAAAGTTTTCTTCCTAATGTCCCACCTATCCAAGTAGTTAATGGAATAGCTGAAATAAGTCCTATACTTCCTGCTACTGCCCTTACTATTTCTGAGGCTATCATATCCATATTCAAGATTTCAACTATAGTTATATCATAAGCGATAAATAACAACAAGAGATGTATTGAACCTCCAACATAGGCTAATATCAATGTATTGGACATAGACCCCATTATATCTTTACCAATATTCATACCAGATTTTATTAATCTCTTAGTTGATATTTTAGGTGTATTATCTTCAATTTCCCACATAGCTGAGGCTATGGATAAAGAAACATCCATAACAGCTCCTAGAGCACCTATTATAATACCAGACAATAGAATGCCTTTGAAATCCAAGTGCCTGTTTTGAGGAATATATGCTAACATTCTAGCTTGTTCATCACCAAGTCCAGTAAGCATAGCAACTCTACCAACAAGACCAGCAGCAAACGCTGCTACTAGAACGCCGCCTACAGTTCCTAAAATGGCTGTTCTTGTCTTCTTATTCCATCCACTTATTATAATTAATGTGAAGGTAGTAGTTACGGATATTATTCCTACTGTTACTACCAAAGGATTAAAACCTTTCAGGATAAGTGGCAGCATAACAAAGGCTATCAATATTATAGTAAAAGTAAGGGTAATTACTGATTTCAGTCCTTTGAATCCTCCAACGACAACTAATAATATCAAGAAAGAAATCACAATAATAAAGATTGCACTGTCTCTGCAGCGTTCATATATATGTATATTTCCAACTGTGCCTTTATCAGTCTCATAAACATAAATATACATTTTATCTCCTGGGTTAAAAACCAATCTATATGGGTTAACCATCTCAACGGTATTCCTTACAGAGTATTCTTCACCCTTATGTTTACCTTGTAATATTCTAATATAAAGATGTTGATATCTAATATCTTGTTCTATGGGAATGTTAGGGCGTTCAAGAGTAGTATCATCTCTATCTACTCTAATAACTTTTGCCTTTACTACGTCATATTCAGGTTTTTCCATATCTTCTTCATAATAAGTAGCAAGACCTCCGTATTTTTCATCTTTAGTAATATCACCTTCGAGTTTTGAATTACAAGAGGTCAAGAACAATGAAGTAAGTATAATCAAAACTAATAATCTACTTTTCATGTCATTTTTCTCCTTATTCAGGGTTAGGAAAAGGGGCTGTATTATGATACAGCCCCTTACTATAATACTGATTAGTTAGCGGGTACTAATAATGTTTTACCAGTGTATATTTTATGAGGATTCTTTAAGTCATTTAATTTTGCAAGTTCTTGATAGGTAGTATTATATACTTTAGCTATTTTCCATAGAACATCACCAGATTTTATTTTATAAGTACCTATAGGTGATATTACGTCTATGGTAGGAGCTACAACTGTACCTTCAGCTTTTATTCCTTTTACAAGTTCATCTCTTATTGGAACAAATGTATCGACAACGTTTTCAGCACCTTCAAAGCTGTATTTATCTCCACCAGTAGCTACGAAATCATTAGTTACCAATGTATATTTTTTATTCATATCTAATGGAGTACCATCTTCTAATGTAATACTGACTACTCTTTTTTCATATTCTGCATTAGGGTCATATATAACTTTCAATCCAGCAAATTGACCGTCTCCCATGTCAGCTGCTTCAATACCATGATCTACTAATGATTGAAGTAGAGAACCAGACACTTCCATTGTAACCAAAGTATTATCAAAAGGTATTACCTCATATAGATCTCCCATAGTAATTTCGCCTTCTTCAAGACTTCTTCTAAGTCCGCCGCCATTAGTTAATCCTATTTGAGCATTAGTCGCTTTTCTCATGATGTCTGTAACATAATAGCCTAGAGGAGTAACGTTTTTAGAATCATGTGATAAACGTCCCTTTAACTGGCCTACGACTTCGTTGGCTATTGGAGCAAAATCTTCTTCGTATTTATCATATATTTCTTTGGTTTCTGGATCTTCAAGCAGGTCTTTAGAATTTTTATAAACAGATTCTACAGATGGAGTAATACATTTAACTGTACCATCTTCATTTAGTTCAATAGATATTTTACCAACTGCTCTACCATATTTATATGCTTGAACAACAGGTTTATCATTGATATAACCAGCTACAGTTTCATGTGAATGACCTGTTATTACTGCATCAAGGGCTTCAACTTGACATAGAGCATTAATTTCATCACCAGTTATAGGAATTTCAGGATTTTCTCCGTAATTATCCTGCCATGTAGGAACATGAGTTAGAGCAATAATTATGTCTGGAGTTCCTTCTTCTGCTTTACCGGCTTTTAAGTAATCTACCCAAATCTTAGCAGCTTCATCAGCAGGTTTGAATTCTAGAGTAGCTACATTATCTACTTTAGTTTTATGAGCAGTTTCTATTGTAGATATACCAATAAAAGCAATCTTTTTATTAGCAATTTCATGAATTAAATAAGGCTTGGCCCAAGTTACAGGTTCTTTAGTTGTTTTATCATAGATATTAGAAGCAAGGAAAGTAAAATTACCATCTTTTGCCCATTGCTCAATTCTATCTACACCCCAGTCAAATTCATGGTTTCCTACTGCTGATGCAAGAACATCCATGCCTTTGAACATTTCATTAACAGGAGCACCATATGTTAGATTAGAAAGAGCTGTTCCTTGGTAGTTATCGCCACCAGAAACAACAATGGTATTAGGATTTACAGCTTTTTGTTCATTAATATAACGAACCATTTTAGACATTCCGATGTTTTTACCACTTTCTTTTACATTCCCGTGGAAGTCGTTGACAGTTAAGATGTCAATTACATTTTCTAGCTGATTGACTGCTGGTAAGGTTGTGTCAGTAGTTGTTGGTGTTGAAGTGATAGTATCTTCACCTGCATACATGAATACAGTATGTAGATTAAATACTACTGATAGAACTAATAACATACTTAATAACTTTCTTACTCTGTTTTTCATAACAATCCTCCCAATAATATTTAATTTTATATACTTGAATATATAAATAGATAGAAATTATAATATCTCCAAGTACTATAATTATAGTATAATTCCCGATGGCAGTCAATGGACATGAGTCCTTTATTGAGAAATAAAAACGGGACTTAACAACGAAATATAAATCAATTAAGCCCCTAATTTTATTATTATTCATTGGTATTATTTGAAAATAGTTCTCCATGAGATTTATTATAATCAGTATGCTCATTTCCTATATAATTCAACTGAGCTTCTATCTCAATCATATTACTGGTTTCATGGTCATATATCTTGATGTCATGAGCTTCACCGTCATCATCTCTATGTTGTAGATAATCATTAATAATCTCAGTAGCATGATGTTCATTGATATCATTTCCATAAATAACTGTGTATTCTTCTTTTGGTATGGTCAATGAGATATGGTAACCTTCATCTAACCTTGTACGTGTTTCAAAGATACTATTTAACATGATAAGCTCCCTTCTAATAGTGGTATCAATATCTAGTTTAACCATATTATCTGTGAATATTACTTGATAAAGAATTTATAGGAGGGTTAATATGGAGTGATATCACTTTTCCTCAAAAGGTAATTTATATTGTTTTTCAGACTTATTATGGTAAAATTATATAAATAAAATTGATATATAATCTCCTTGAAAGAAGGTATAAAATTGAAAACTATTTTAATTATAGATGATGATGTTGAATTGTGTAATTTACTGAAGGAATGCTTAGAAAGCGATGGTTATCAAGTAACACTTCTTCATACCGGTGAAAAAATCTGTGAATTGCTTGAGGAAAACAAATTTAATTTGATAATACTTGATGTAATGTTGCCAAAAATAAACGGATTGGAAATTCTAAAGGAAGTAAGGAATATATCAAATGTTCCCGTTCTCATGCTTTCAGCAAAAAGCAACGAAATGGATAAGGTCTTGGGTCTTAAAATAGGTGCTGATGATTATCTTACAAAGCCATTTGGATTGTCTGAATTAATTGCAAGAGTGAATAGCTTAATCCGAAGATTCACTATGTTAGGTGGAGATAATAGTACTCAATGCCTCCGTGAATACGGAAAGTTAAAGATAGACACCATGAAATGTATTGTTACCAAATGTGATATTGTTCTTTCTCTTACTGCCAAAGAGTATAAATTGCTTTGCTTCTTATCAGAACACCCTAATCAGGTTTTTACAAAAAAGCAAATTTACCAAAATGTCTGGGAAGAGGAGTATATTTATGATGATAATACAATAATGGCTCTTATACGAAGACTTCGTAAAAAAATTGAAGATGATCCAGCAAACCCCCAATGGATACAAAACGTTTGGGGAATTGGTTATCGTTTTTGTGAGGAGGTAAATTGACTATGATTAAGTTTTTTTACATATTTATAGGTATACTTTTAGTGATAATCGCTATTCTTCTTATAAAGCAACATCTTGCAAAAAAGAGAATCTTGAATATGAGTAAAATTCTTGATGATGTTTTGAATGGGCAAGAAAATTTATATATTTTCACAGACAAACATGATTTTGTTGCCGAACTTGCTTTTGAAACAAATAAACTTATTTCAGCTTATTGGAAACAACGTCAAGGCTTTGAAAAAGAACATAATACTAAAAAGGAACTACTCTCCAACTTGTCCCACGATGTTAGGACACCGTTAGTATCGGTAATAGGCTATCTTGAAGCTGTCACTCAAAATAGAATTCCAGAGAAAAACAAATCGGATTATATTCAAACGGCATTACAAAAATCTTTAACTCTTAAAGAACGTGTCAATCAACTGTTTGAATTTGTTCAAATAGATGCAAATGAAATTTTTTTGAGCCTTGAAATAATAGATATTTGTGAAATCTTACGTCAAATTGTCATTGATTTTATTCCTTATATGGAGAAAGAAAATATTTCTCTTGAAATTGAAATTACTAATGAATCGTTATTTATTTTGGCTGATAAATCTGCCATCATAAGAATTTTTCAAAATCTTATCAGAAATACAATTATTCATGGAAAAAATGGGAAATATCTTGGGGTATTTTTATCAGTTGATAATAATAAAGTTTTTGTTGATATTAAGGACAAGGGTATGGGAATTGATAAAGATCACATACCTTTTATATTTGAACGGCTTTATAAGGCGGATAATTCAAGAACACAAGGTGGTGGATTGGGTCTTGCTATTGCAAAGGAACTTGCTGAAAAGATGAACGGAACCGTTGAAGTTTTATACTCTATTCCAGGGGATACAGTGTTTCGTGTAAGCTTTCCTCTTAGTGAAAATATCAGAGAAATGTCAGATTTATATCAGTATGATGTAAGAACAGCGTGTTATCATAAACTCGGAAATAAAAAGGAGGGCAAATATGATTTTAAAAACAAGTGAATTGACAAAAAAATATGGTACACAATTTGCAGTGTCAAATGTAAGTATCCATGTAAAAAAAGGCGAAGTGTACGGACTTTTAGGACGAAATGGAGCAGGTAAAACAACAACATTACGAATGGTGATGGGTTTACTGCAACCGTCAAGTGGTGAAGTGTTGCTATTTGGAGAGAAGCTGATTACTCCGACAAAGAAATGTTTCAGACGAATTGGTGCGTTAATTGAATCACCGGCATTCTATGAAAATTTAACAGCAAAAGAGAATTTAGAGATTATATCTGATCTTAGAGGTACGCAATCAAAAGAAGCTGTTGGCAATGCTTTGGCACTTGTGAATTTGGATAAAGAAACTAAGAAAAAAGTCAAACAGTTTTCTCTCGGTATGAAACAGCGTCTTGGAATAGCTATGGCTCTGATGCACGAACCAGAATTTATTATTTTAGATGAACCAGCAAATGGACTTGACCCTGTTGGGATACAACAGATTAGATTGCTTATTAAAAAACTATCAGTAGAAAAAGGCATCACAGTATTAATTTCTAGTCATATATTAAGTGAAATTGAACAAATGGCTGATACCATTGGTATTATTGATAACGGTCAACTTATAGAAGAGATTTCTATGGATGAAATAAAACGAAGAAATCGTCATTATGTCAAAATGACCGTTTCTAACATAGGAAAAACTATTCCCATATTAGAAAAGGAATTAAATATTACTGATTTTGAAGTTATAGACGAAAAAGGAATTAAGATTTATCAAATTGAAGCAAATTTTGAAGATATTAACCGCCACTTAAATAATGCAGGAGTCGGTGTTTCAGAGATTAGCTTGAATAAGGGAAATTTAGAAGAATACTTTTTAAAATTGACTGGGGGTGTATCAATTGGCTAATTTGATAAAAGTAGAGTTTAAGAAATTAAAAGGTTCTAATATTCTTTGGATCTGTCTTGCAGGATGCTTTATTTTGCCAATAATCTCCTTAATGGTAGGAAGCAATATTTCTGTGCAAAGTAATTGGATAGATTATTGTACACAAAGTATGTGGATGTCAATTCTATTGTTATGGCCTTGTATATTTGGTCTTATGGGGACTTATATCTTTACAAGGGAACGGATTGAAAATACATATAAAAACCTATTTACTATTCCTGTAGGCAGGGTATCTTTAGTGCTATCTAAGTTATTTGTGTTGCTAATTACAATAGTATGTATTACATTTATATCTTATATGTTAAATCTTGTAGGCTTATTTATTGGAGTAAAACTCACATTAAATGATTTTTTCCAAGGTCTTGCAACTTATTTGATGTCTGGATTGCTAATGTTTTGTGCTATGCTTCCTGTTATGTTTATAGCATTGATGAGTAAAAAAGGATTTCTAGTATCAATATGTGTAACAATCGTTTATGCATTAATTTCATTTATAGGAATTTGGGCTCCCCTATTGTCATCTATACTGCCAATTATATCAATTATGAGAATTTGTAATATTACAGCACTAAGTATTGAATATTCTTATCCGATGATAATAACTTATGTTAGTTTATTTGGCATTACAGCTGTATCATTATTTGGTATAATTTTTGCTGCAAAAAAACAAGAAGCTTGATATATCTATTCTATATCCAAAGAATTGTACTATGAATGTTGTTCCTCAAAATAAGATATCTGAAGATAGTTAGGATTTGTAAGCTTAAAAATGGAAACTTAATATAAATTATTTGTAATAAGCTATAATTTTGATATAATAAAACCATTAGTAAGCAATAAATATCAGTTTATCTACTTTAGCAGGGGGTAATATTCGGTGAAAGATATTCTAAAAACATATAAAGACAGGTTAATTAATCTAAGTGGAAGAAATAGAAGTCTGGTTCTTAAGAAAATACATAAAAAAAGATCCTTCGATATATCAAGGTTGATTGAATTAAATAAAAACATAAATGATGAACTTACCAATTTTCTAATAAACAGGGAAAAAGGAAAGAAAATAATTATTGACGACCCTTATAAGATAAGAAATGAGGATTTAAAAGCTTCAGAAAAGCAAATTGCCAATAATAGAAAACAGGAATTATTAGCTCTAGAAGAGACAATAAAAGAATTAAATGATCTATCTGAAGAAGAAAAACAAGTACTCACTAAAAGAAAACAAGAAATCAATCAAAAATATGATATGGAATTAGTTGCTGACAAGAAGAAGATAGATGATAAGATTGAAAAGATGATAGGTTACTCTAACAACATTAACTACTTGCTTAGAGAAATTGATGCAGTAGAAAAAGAAACAGGAAAATATGAATTGTATGTAAGCTATCCATTTGTTGAGGGGAGATTTAATGATTCAACCTTCGTTAGAGCCCCTCTTTTTATGTTCCCTGTAAAACTAGAAAAAGTTAGTAATAAATGGCAGATTTCAAATATTGTTGACCAAGAGATATTAATTAATAAGGTATTCATATTTGCATATTGCAAATTCAATGAATCCAAGATAACAGAATTAGATATGGAATTCTCATCACTAGAACAATTCTCAGATGATGCAATCTCTGGACTAATAAAATATCTTGATGAAAATAAAATCAATATTGAGGATACTAATAAAAGAGATATTGAAAGATTTGTTGATTACACTAATGCAAAACTGCCTAGCTATGAAGCAGGAGAATTGATATTGAAAAACTATATGGTATTAGGACAATTTCCATTATCTAATTCCATATATACGGACTATCAATATCTAGAGCAGGAAGAATTATATAATGAAGTCCTTGAACTGTTGTTGATGAATAAAGAAGACGACAATGTATCTGATGAACCTGTCCAAAAATCAGATGAAAAAGCAAAGCAGTTATCAGAAAAAGAAGTCTACTTCTTATCTTCACTTGATAATAATCAAGAAAATGCAGTATTAAGTACTAATGAAAAAAGCAATCTAGTTATATATGGACCTCCAGGAACAGGTAAATCCCAAACCATAGCAAATATCATATGTGACTCACTTGCCAAAGGGAAAAAAGTATTGATGGTATCTCAAAAAAGAGCTGCCCTTGATGTAATATATAATAGATTAGCGGATATTAATCAAAAGATTGCCCTAGTACATGATGCCAACAAGAATAAGAGAGATTTCTATAGAAAAGTATGTGAATGCATTAGTACAGAAGCAATGGATTATGATAATTCTCTTAACCTTAAAATTGATGATGATGCGTCTGCAATTGATGAAAAGATAAGCTATCTAACTAATATGGCAGAAATACTTCATGAAGAAAGAGAATACGGTATAACTCTTCATGACATGTATGCTTGTTCAGAAGCTATAACCTCAACAGAAGATATAAGATATGAAAACTATAGGAGCTTTCGTAAGGACAATCCATTTGAAAATTATAAGTATCAAGAGCTAAGAGAAGCTATGGATGGTATAGAATCTAATGATATCATTGAACAGACTTATATCAGCTATAAAGAAATGTGTAAAGAAAATCCCATGATTGATACTTTTGTAAGGAAACTAGATTTTATTGAAATACAAGAATTACAAGATACCATCATTAGGATTACTGATAAAATCAACAGTGAAATACCAAAAATAGAGCTGGAAAATTTAGAAAAAGTAGGGAGATTGTATGTTGAAAATGATTTTGGTGTAACCAAACAGCAGGTAATCAATCATGCTCATATGATAAATCAACAGGTTAATGGTCAGTTGGTAGAGCAGAATGAAGACAATAAATGGTGGAGTCCCAATCATTGGTTAAAACATAAAAGCAAAAAAGAAGAATTAGAAAAAAATATGCTTACTTTTGATGAGAGAAAGACGGACCTTGAAAAGTTATTCATTAAGTATGGCATAATAATCAATGAAGTAATAGCTTTGTTAAAAGAATTGAAACCAGTAATAAGAGAAGATATTTTTAACTCATTATGTGAAAAATTCGTACTGGAATTTGACATTATCAGTGACTTAGAAAAAATCAAAGATGCAGCTGATAATATAGAAGTATTTTATG
Organism: Vallitalea maricola; assembly: GCF_036985595.1. Lineage (NCBI taxonomy): Bacteria > Bacillati > Bacillota > Clostridia > Lachnospirales > Vallitaleaceae > Vallitalea > Vallitalea maricola. Next base: position 9,608 of record NZ_BTPU01000001.1, read on the forward strand.
GATTAAAAAATAGGATAGATAACTTATCCAATCTTCAAGTAAAAATATTGGATTATGCTATAAATGCAGTTAAAGACCATGAAGACATTAATAAAGTACTAAGTAATATTATTCCTTTTACAACATTGATACATATAAATGATATAGAAAAAACAAAAGAATACAACGATTTTTACCTTCATTTTTCCATGTACCAAGAAACTATACAAGAAATTGATAATCTCATGAAGGAAAAAAATAGTCTTACAGCAGACCTGATAAAAAGTAAATGGAATGATAAGTTACAGTTATTTGTTGATACACCTCTTTTTAAAGAATTTAAGAGACAAGCTGAGAAAAAACGTAAAACATGGCCAATCAGAAAATATGTTATTGAATTCAGTGAGCTTCTATTGACTGTTTTTCCATGCTGGCTCCTTAGTCCAGAAACTGTTTCTGATATATTACCTTTAAAAGAGGGTATGTTTGATATGATAATTTTTGATGAAGCTTCTCAAATGTACGTTGAAAATGCAATACCAACTATATATAGAGGAAAACAAGTTGTTGTAACTGGGGATGATAAGCAGTTAAAACCAAGCTCTACATTCATGGCAAGATATGATGATTTTGACGAAGAACTAGCAACTATAGAAACTGCAGCAGCATTTGAAGAAGAAAGTCTTCTAGACTTAGCTAAGATTAATTATCCATCAGTACACCTTAACTATCACTATCGCTCCAGATATGAGGAACTTATCAACTTTTCTAACTATGCTTTTTATGGTGGTAATCTTAATATATCCCCTAACATAGTTAATATAAGAGGCAATAAACCTTCTCCAATAGAAAGAATAAAAGTTGATGGGAAGTGGATAGAGAGGAAAAATAATGCAGAAGCAAGTAAAGTAGTGGACTTGGTAGATTCGATATTGAAAACAAGAAAAAATAATGAGACTATAGGAATTATAACATTTAACGTAACCCAAAAAGATCTAATCAGTGATTTATTGGATACTAGAGGAAACTATGACAAAGAGTTCAAAAAGTTATATAACCATGAAAAGAATCGTAAAAACGGAAATGAAGATGTAAGTATATTCGTTAAAAATATTGAAAATGTCCAAGGGGATGAAAGAGATATAATTATATTCTCAATAGGTTATGCTCCTAATGAATCTGGTAAAGTATCGGTGAACTTCGGTGCTCTATCACAAGATGGGGGCGAGAATAGACTGAACGTTGCTATTAGCCGTGCTAAAGAAAAAATATATGTGATAACTTCTATTGAACCAGAAGAATTAAGAGTAGAAGGAACAAAAAATATTGGAGCAAAATTATTCAAAAACTATCTTCAGTATGCTAGAGAAGTATCTTCCAAAGAAAATGCTGAGGCAGAAAATGTCCTAAGAGAGTTGGCATTCACAAAAGACAGGGATAAAAAAGCTGATGATATGGATGATATAGCATCCAAGTTATATGCAAAGTTAAAAGATAAAGGCTATCTTGTAGAGAAAAACGTGGGAGTCTCAGATTATAAAATCGACTTGGCAGTGTATGATAAAGATAATTCTAGATACTTACTTGGAATTGAATGTGACGGTTATTCTTATTATAACCAGCCTTCTACAAGAGAACGTGATATCCATAGAAAGAGATTCCTAGAATCAAGAGGTTGGAATCTATACAGGATATGGAGTTTAGATTGGTGGAAGGATTCTGAGAAGGTTGTTAATGATGTAATTGATAGAATTGAATTAATCAAAGGTAAAATGAAAGAAAATGATAGTAGTGAACAAGTTATAGTTGAAAATGATGAACAAAAAGCAGAAAATGTTGAATTGCAAGGAGACTTTCATCCAGAACAAACAGTATGGTTTGGAGATAGAGTATATGTACAAGATAATATGTCTAAGGAAGTATTTGAAATAGATATTGAGTCTAATCCTTATAATAAAAATATCATGACCGATTTCAGCAAAGATTTATTGCAGAGGGGAATAGATGAAAGATTTGTCTATCAAGATTTTGAATATAAAATTGTAGGAATAGATAAGAAAAAAGATAGTGATAGGAGGGTTAATGGATGAATAATAATTTAGAGAAAAGCTTTGAGAAGTGTACACCTAAGGATTATGAAGAATTACTGTTAGTCATTAATGATGCATTTATGAAAGAAGAGGATAACTGGTTTGTTAAACATCTGCCTCATATTTTCCCAGATATTGAACATGCTACTGAAAAAGAGATTGCTAATACAAGGATTCTAAAGATAAACCAAAAAATAGTTGGCTGTATCGGTATTTATCCTGTGGACTTAGAAGCTGTATATAAAGGAAGCAGAATCAACTTATCTGTTGGTGGCATTGGAACGGTATGTATACTAAAAGATTACAGGAACAAAGGATTAATGTCTTATATGTTAAAAGAAATAATCAAAATGATGGATGATGAAGGTTATGACATATCATGGTTAACAGGTGACAGACATCGTTATAAAAATTATGGATGGGATTATAGCGGCAGAACCTGTAATTTTTCAATAGAACATAGGCAATTAGCTAAACTAATTAAGAACACGGATAAGAATATCAGATTAGCAAGTGCTGAGGATATACCTATGTTAAATACATTATATAATCAATATCAAAACAAAGTATCAAGGACTATAGAGAATTGGAAAATAAATTTAATAAGAAAGAATATTACTATTAATTGTTGTAATGATAATGGTGGTAAAGGGTATATGATATATGAGAAGAATAATCCTAATTATATATTAGAACTTCAAGGTGATAAAGAACATATAGAGAGCTTGTTGATCAATCATATGGTAGAAAATGACCTCCAAGAAATGACAGTATTTTATCCTTATGAAAACAGTAAAGTTCTAAGTTGCCTTAATGGATTAGCAAGCAATTTATCCATTAGTCATTGTGATCAGATAAAAATAATCAATACTCAAAAATTATGGGATAAATTATATCCTATGATAAAAACCCAATGGGATGAAGAAAATATGGATATATCAAATTATGGAGAAGATGACAAGAAAACATTATTAGAAAGTATATTTGCATTTGATTACTTTGATAGAGAAGATAATGGTATAAGGATAGAACCTATTAATTGGTGGATGTCAAATATTGATAAAGTATAGGATTGCTAACGATATCACATAGTTTATAAACATATATAAGATTAATAGATAAAAGGGGACTGATGTATTATCCGAAAGTCCCCTTTTAGTTTTTAAACATAAGATAAATTAACTTAACGTTAAAATAATAGTCACATTTTTAGACTTTTCTTTTGGTGTTAATTGAAGTAAAAATACAGGAACTACCTCCTCAAAATGATTAACAAATGAATGATCTGAGACTTTAGCATTCATGTTAACAGAGTCAAACTCCATATGAGATATTATATTACCGTTGGTAAAAACAACACGGTTATCCAGTACTTCTATTGGGCAAAGGGAAATAAAGTTTTCGGTAACTATACCTTCTTTTTTGAATTCAAATGTGTCGGTTATAGTTATTTTAGGAGCAGTATTTTTTTTCACTTCAATGCTGCGACTATATAATTTCAAAGTATTATCATCATAACAGTCTTGCAGTTCTAAAGAAAATGAGTCAACATTATCAGTTAATAAGGTTTCAATATTCTTAGCTTTGTATTGTTTTCCAAATTCCTGTAGATGGCCATTTATAATAGGTATATTATGACTTTTGGAACTAGTGCAGAAATTATTATAGCGTTTATCACTAAAATAATTCTTATCATATAGTCCTGCCCCAAGATCACATAAAATGGGTTTATCATTTTTATAATAGATGAAAGAGCCAACATCATTATGATTGTGAGATTCATCATTATTGCCACCTTTTGCAACAATGCTAGTGCTGGTATTTTTACTTATAAACCACTGTGAGTCTTCCAAGTATTCAGATATATTTTCTTCTAATCCAAAAACAGTATCTTCACTACTCCATAAAAAATCTCTTAAACTTAAACAAAATCTATAGCAGTGATCATCATAAAGATTTGTTGCATATTGGATATCTGGCAGCTTGACTTCTTTATATTTTTTTTGCAAAAAAGAAGCTAATCCTAGACGATAAGTATCTGTAGGTATACCATCAGCAAAACTTATAACATGATTGTCGTAGATATAACAAAGTTGCTGGCTTAATGCTATATTCTTAACTTTACTATTATCAAAAAGATTAAGTTTACCTTGAGTTTTTTGAAATAATAAATCAGCAAAAACCACAAAAAAACCAAAACCATAAGTCCAATAAGATACCCCTTCAGTACAAACCCCATCATCCCCAAAAGATTTTAAGTAGACATCAATACAAGATAAAGCTCTATGTAGTATATTAGTAAGTTTATATTTATCTTTAATTAAATACATAGCTATAGAACCAATAGAACCACCGCAAACAGAACTCCAATTGTTGGACATCTTTTCAAAACGATAAAAGTTATTAGGATTTGAGAAAGGTTCTAGAATACGTCTATTGACTTCATTTTCCATTGTTGCAATAAGTTCATTTGATAGATTATTTCTATTTATTTGTAAGGTTTCGCACAGTGCAAGACCCGTTTCACATGCAAATAAATCAATGTGACAAGAACGCATATTAAAATCAATGATATTATCTTCTGCATCGAGAAAATGGGCAGGCAAACACCATGAATATTCACAGCAAATACTCCACAAAATATTTTCTAAATTTGTAATATAGACATTATTATCTGGGTATAAAAAAGATAATAATGAAAAAGTCATCAAATCACCACGTTTACTAAAATAATCTTTTTCATAAACAGCTCTATCACCGGTATTACTAAATAATCGGTGCTTCCTATAGGAAATTTGAGACTCTGTATCTGAGGAGTATTTTTTTGCATGCTCCTTTAATAACTCTATTTGTTTACTTGTAAATAGATTATCATTAATTTTTTCTAAGATATTATTCGTTGTTAGTAAGTTAATGTTATCTTTTAATGCCAGTAAGATTTCTCTTTTGTTATACATCATATTCTCCTTTAATTTTTTGTAAATATTCTTTGGGTGTAACTCCCTTATATTTTCTGAAGATTTTAGTAAAGTAATAGGCGTTGTCAAATCCTAACATATAGGCTATTTCATATATTAAGTATTGCTTTTCATTTAATAGGTTACAGGCTTTTTCAATTTTTAATTGATTGACATAATCCACAAAATTACGGTTACATTCTTTTTTAAAAAGGGAGGACAAGTAACTTGGTGTAATGCTCAAATAATTGGCTACAGAATTTAATGTAAGCTTAGTATCAATATGTTCAAGTATAAATTCCTTAGCACTGTCAATTAAATTATTGCTTTTTGAAGCAACTAATACATTATAATGATTAATCGTGTGGTTTAATTGTTTAATCCATAGAATAACGTCTTCAAATGTACCAAGAGACATTAACTTATTGATGGTATTAGCACTGTTACTAAAGCTTTCATTAAAAGCTTTTGGGTTATCGAGAGCTTGTAAGGTTGCAATGGTATAATTATATATTCTAATACAACAATTGATAGCATTTTGTTTTTTGGGTTTTGAAGAAATTAACAGTTCTATGAGTTCTTCAAATACACTATTGATATTTTCTGTATTATGAGTGGTTAATGCCTTACTCAAGTCATTGATTATATTCGATATATCAAAACTGTCATTGTAGAGTTCCTGGTCTATTTCATCATAAAAAACAATATTTGTGTTATTATAATAATAGAAATTATTTATCTGTTTTAACTGTTCAATACATAAGTAAATGTCTTTACTACTATTAAAAATCTGCGTTATAGCAATATCAATGGATGTTTCTAGAATATTTTTTGAAGTTGTCAATATTTTTCTATATAAGTGTCTAATATATTGTTTATCCATATTTGGATAATTTGAAATAAACACGAGGACAGAACTACTATCATAATCTAAGATGATATAATTTTCAAAGAAATTCTTGCAAATTTTATTGATAATATCTTTTTCACACTCCATGATTTTATTCTTATCTTCTGCTGAAAATAAATTGATATTAACAATATCCGGATTATCTATATAAATCTGCATAATGGAGTATGATTCAAAAATATTGGCAGACTCACATATTTGAAATTGTTCATCTAGATGATGACGATCGTTAGTAGTGCTATTTAAAATGTTTAATATACTATTTTTTACGATTTCTTTTTCGTTTTTATGGATATAACTCTCTACAAAATCTATTTTGTTTATTTTTCTCCTTTTGTTTAATTCATTCTGTGCATTTTCAAGGGATTGTATAAAAAGTTCTGGTTGTAAATTAGTTTTCACTATGTAATCTACGGCTTTATGTTTAAGTGCCTGTTGGGCTAGATGAAAATCTTGATGATTGGTAAGCATGATAAAAACAGTATTTTTATTGAATTCATTTGATTTTTTTAAAACCTCTAACCCATCAAAAACTGGAATATTTATATCACAGATTACAATATCAGGTGATTGTTCTTTTATAATATCTAATGCCTCTTGTCCATTACTTGCAGTATCTATTATTTCGCAACCAATAGCTTCCCAATTTATTAAAAATTTTAATCCAGATAAAATAATAAGTTCATCATCTACAAGTAATACTTTATAAGTCAATTGTTTATCCATATGTTTACTCCTCAATTGGTATTTTAATTGTTATAGTTGTATACTTAGAAAGTTCACTTTTTATACTTAATCCATAATCATCACCATAGATTAATTTCAGTCTTAGATTGACATTATAGTAACCAATTCCGTTAATTGAGCCTTTATTAGTCTCCTTTTTTCTACTTGTAAGTCTGTTAATATCATCTTCAGTCATACCAATACCATCATCTGTTACAGTAATGAACAAGCAATTGTCTTTTATGTGACTATCCAATGTGATGGTTCCAAATTTACCTTTGGGCTCAATACCGTGGAAAATTGCATTTTCTACTAAGGGTTGTAATGTCATTTTAACAATTTTTATATTATATAGGGATGGTTCTATCTTATTCACAAATTCAAAACTTTCCATATACCTTATAGATTGAATAGTTAAATAATCATCTAATAGCCGTAATTCTTCTTCTAAAGTAACTTTATCAGAAAAAGATTTGGCCATGTTTTTTAACAAGTTTGTAAGGGCATCAACAAGTCTACATATACCTGTATTTTTTTGTAAAGTAGCCATCCAATGAATGGAATTTAAGGTATTATATAAAAAATGTGGATTAACTTGAGACTGTAACATAGCAATTTCAAAGTTTTTCTTTTCATTTGTCATTTCAATAGACTGCTCTAATAATTTTTCCATATCACTAGCCATTTCGTTTATGACGTGACCAATTTCACCGATTTCACCATGAAGATTTTCGGTTTCATCATCATACGAAAAATCTTTTGAAGAAATTTTCTTTATTCGTATTTTAAGTAGTTTAATAGGTCGGGTAATTATATTCGATGCACCTATAAATATAAGCAAACCAGCCACGAGGGATATTCCTACAGTTATATAAAACACAGATAACATATTTTGGCTTTCTATATTGATATTAATAAGTTTTTCAACAGTATATATCTTCCAATTGTATTTATCTAGATTATAAGATTTAATTATGTAGTCACTATAACTATTGCTCTCATCTTTTATAATATTGTTATAATCTATGTTATAATGATTATTTGAATGAATAATGTTATTGTTTTGAGTCGTTACAAATAAAGTTGTATAGGATTTATAAGAGTCTAAAATATCATTAATAATTCCTAAATCTATTTCCATATAAAGCCAGCCATTGATATATTTATTACTTAAGCTATATATTGGTTTTAAAATGGGCATGCATAATTTGCCAGAAGATACAACAGGTTCTGAAATCATTTGATAAAGTTGTTTAGGGTTTTCACTTAGTATCTTAAAATTTTTACTAGTAGTAATATTAGCATAATCATTTAGATAACCACTTTCTTTACCCATAGATTCTATGAGCATACCAGCATCATTGAAAATTACGGCTTTTTTCACATATTGGTTAACAATAGATGAAACAATATAATTTGTCAATATATTTTGTACTTCAATACCGCTTGATTTTAAAAATGAATTATCTAAGTCTTCATAACCTATGATATTTTGAATGGATACATTGTTGACTATAAGCAGAGTTAAATCATTTAGATTTGAAAGCCTAATATCTATTTGTGAAGATAAATTACTAATATTCATATTATTTATAGTACTCACTTTACTAGAGAGTATTTTGTTAAAATATTGATATATAAATATGTTTGAAAGAGTACCTATCATAAGAAGACTAAGAGTTGAGTATAATACTATTTTGGATTTTATGCTTTTGGTATTTATGTTTAACATGATTATACATACGCCCTTTCAGTTGGTTAATTTGCATATAAAATTATACTATTTATATGTAAGCATTTCAACTATAATAATTTTTATCTAAAAATATTATTATAACTTAAAAATAGTATTAGCATTATTTCACAGTATTTAAAAATTTAATTATATCATCACGAAATTATCAGTTCACTAAGAAGATTTAATTTAGTATAGTTATATTACACAAATCAAGTGTGACTAAAAAGAAAAATGGAGGGTTTTAATATGACAAAAAAAATAACAATGATATTATTATCTATGATGTTAGTAGTGTCGCTATTTTCAGGTTGTTCATCAAAAGATAAAACGAAAGATAATGTTGATAATACAACAAAAAATGGTCAGACAGGAACAAACGATGAAAAAGAAAAAGCAGTAACACTAAAAGTTGCAGTTTGGGATAAGACCAAAACACAAACATTTGATGAACTTGCTGCAAAATTCACAGAAGAATATCCAAATATTAAAGTTGAATATATTGATATTTCTTCAACAGAATATACCAACAAGCTTTCGATAATGCTAAATGGTGGATCAGATTTAGATGTATTCTACATTAAAGATGCTGATACAACGTTATCCATGTACAAAAAAAGTCAACTTAACGACTTAACTTCATATATTAATGAAAGTAAAATTGATCTTTCAAAATATAATGGTCTAGCTGATAACTTCCAATTTGATGATGGTATTTATGGATTACCATTTAGAACAGATTACTATGTTCTTTACTATAATAAAGACGTGTTTGACGCAGCTAAAGAACCATACCCAACTAATGATATGACTTGGGACGAATATGCTGAAGTGGCTGCAAGAATTACATCTGGTGAAGGTGCTAATAAAATATATGGTGCTTTAACACATACTTGGAATGCTTGTGTACAAAACTGGGCAGTACAAGAAGGTAAGCATACAATAATTTCTGATGATTATTCATTTATGAAACCATACTATGAAAGAGCATTAAAAATGCAAAATGATGATAAATCAGCTATGGATTATGCAACTCTAAAAACATCTAATATTCATTATTCAGGTCCATTCCTTAATGGACAAGTGGGTATGATGCCAATGGGAACATGGTTTATGAATACAATTATTCTTAAAAAATCTCAAGGCGAAACAGATATTAATTGGGGTGTTGCTACAATTCCACATGATGAAAGTATAGAAGCAGGTTATACAGTAGGTGCTACAACTCCTATAGCTATGAATGCAGATAGTAAAAACAAAGATGAAGCTTGGAAATTTATGAAATTTGTTACCAATGAACAAGCGGCAGCTTATCTTTCAACAGCGGGTCTTCTACCTGGAATATTAACTGATGAAGCATTAGGAAATGTAGCTAATGCAGAAGGAATGCCAGAAGGTATGGCAGAAGCATTGGCAGTTAAAAACATTCAACTTGATAGACCAATTGCTGCTCATGTACTAGAAGTTAATAAAATTCTTGGTGAAGAACATGGACTTATTATGTTTGGAGAATCAACTATTGACGAAGGGCTTCAAAAAATGCAAGAACGTGTTGCAGAAATAATGAATGATTAATTAAAAATATGAAGTTTAATATATCTAAGAGAATTTGGATTCCTAATTCTCTTAGATAATAATCATTAGTAGAAAGGTATTTTTATTATTAAAGTACCTTTTTATAGAATAGGAAAGTTTTAAAAACCTTCCGGCCAAAGAAATATCCTATAAAAAGAAAGCGACGTAGTCGCTTTTCTTATAGGTTAGTATGACTTAAAGGAGGCAATGAAAGGCATGAAAGCAAAAAAAGGGTTAAGCTTAAACACTAAAAATACCCTTACGGGTTTATCTTTTATATTACCTAATTTTATTGGATTCTGTATATTTATCATGATTCCTGTAATTTTTTCTTTTGGATTAAGTTTCATGGAATGGGATGGTTATTCCCCAATGGTTTTTGTGGGACTTAAAAATTTTACAGACCTTGCAAGCGATTCAACTTTCAAAATAGCATTTTTAAATACAATTTATTTTGCAGTATTAACTGTTCCAACAACTGCAATAATCTCTCTTTTATTAGCTATTTTATTAAATAAAAAAATAAAAGGGTTAAATCTATTTCGTTCATCCATATTTTTCCCTTATGTAGCATCTATTGTTGCGGTTGCTGTTGTATGGAATATGTTATTCCAAAAAGATTTTGGACCTATTAACGAATTTCTTAGGTTTATAGGTATTTCTAACCCTCCAGGTTGGACAGCATCTCTAGATTGGGCCATGCCTGCTGTTATTATAGTAAGCATATGGAAAGGCATGGGTTATTACATGATTATTTATTTAGCAGCTTTACAAGGTATACCAAACTCATTGTACGAAGCTGCAAAAATTGATGGTGCTTCAAGCTGGCAGAGATTTAAATATGTAACACTTCCTATGCTAACACCAGCAACATTTTTCGTTATAATGATGTTAACAATCAACTGTTTCAAAGTATTTGACTTAGTCTATATCATGACTGAAGGTGGACCAGGAAGAAGTACCACCTTACTTGTAAATTATATTTATGATAAAGCCTTTTTAGCTTGGGATTATGGTTCAGCTAGTGCCATTTCAATTGTATTATTTATTATGGTAGCTACTATTACCATTATACAATTTAGGGCTGAAAAGAAATGGGTAAGTTATATGTAAGGAAAGGTGCTGACTATGAATAAAATGAATAAATTGACAAAAACTATTTTATATGTTGTAATTATTATCATATGTATATTAACACTGCTTCCTCTATTATGGATGTTATCAGCATCTCTAAAACTAGATAAGGATGTATTTAGTATACCTATTCAGTGGATTCCACGAAATCCACAATGGAAGAATTACATAACAATCTGGACTAAGATTCCTTTTGGACTATTTGTGTTTAATACAACAAAATTAACAGTAATAATAACATTAATTCAGTTATTTACCAGTTCTTTTGCTGCTTATGGTTTTTCAAAATGTGAGTTCAAAGGAAGAAATGTATTATTTTTATTTTATATAGCAACTATTGCTATTCCATGGCAAGTATATATGCTGCCACAATATACAATGATGAATAAATTGGGGCTTATTGATACCCATACAAGTATTATTTTACTACAATCCTTTACTGCCTTTGGTGTATTTTTAATACGTCAATTTTATCTAAGTATTCCAAATGAGCTTTTAGAAGCAGGGAGAATTGATGGAATGAGTGAATATGGGATTTATTTTAGAATTATATTACCTCTTTCAAAACCAGCCTTATCTACATTAACAATATTTAGTTTTGTAACTGTTTGGAATGACTTTATGGGTCCTATGATTTACTTTAATACTGAATCAAAGAAAACCATTCAATTAGGTATAAGAATGTTTATTTCTCAATATTCTGCGGACTATGGACTTATTATGGCAGCTTCTGTAGTATCACTAATACCTGTATTTATTATTTTTGTTGCATTCCAAAGATTTTTTGTAGAAGGTGTCGCAACATCAGGGTTAAAAGGATAGTCGAGAAAGGATATATACTATGAAAGATTTATTAAAATATGAAAAAGTTACAGATAGTGAAGTGAAAAAAGCTGTAGAAAATGCTGTCAACCAAGTAGAAAAATGTCTTCCGGACTTTACCTATAAGTTTCAGGTAGACTCTAGTATAAATAATTTCTATCAACCACAAGAAAATATAAGTTGGACATCAGGATTTTGGACTGGTGAAATCTGGCTTGCTTATGAACATACAAAAGATGAAAAATTTAAAAAAGCTGCTGAAATTCAAGTGGATAACTTTCTTCATCGAATTGAAGAGAAAATAGATGTTGATAACCATGACATGGGATTCTTGTACAGTCTTTCTTGTGTAGCAGCCTATAAACTTACTCAGAGTAAAAATGGTAAAAAAGCAGCACTTCTTGCAGCTGATAATTTGATTTCAAGATATCAGCCAGTGGGAGAGTTTATCCAAGCATGGGGAGAACTTGGTGCAGAAGATAATTATCGTTTAATTATTGATTGTCTTTTAAACTTGCCATTACTCTATTGGTCAACTGAAGTAACAGGGGATGAAAAATATGCGGATATTGCCAAAAAACATATTAAAACATCTCTTAAAAATATAATGCGTGATGATAAATCCACTTATCATACTTACTTTTTTAATACAAAGACAGGAGAACCTCTAAAAGGTGTTACAAGACAAGGAAATAGAGATGGCTCTGCTTGGTCAAGAGGTCAAGCGTGGGGTATATATGGTGTAGCACTTAGTTATAAATATACCAAGAACGCTGAGTATATCAAGATTTTTAAGGATATTACAGATTATTTCATTACCCATTTACCAAAAGATTTAGTTCCTTATTGGGATTTTGATTTTACTGATGGTAGTGATGAACCACGAGATAGTTCTGCGGCAGCAATTGCTGTATGCGGTATGCTTGAAATGTCTAAATACTTGGATGAATCTGAAAGAGATTATTATAGGGATGTTGCTTTAAAAATATTAAAATCTCTTATAGATAATTATAGTGTCCAAGATCCTAAGATATCAAATGGTCAGCTTTTACATGGTGTTTATGCTAGAAAATCACCTAATAATCCTTGTGAGAACGTTGGCGTGAATGAATGTAACACTTGGGGAGATTACTTTTATTTTGAAGCACTTACTAGACTTGTTAAAGATTGGGAACTTTATTGGTAAGCATATCAATCACTTATAAATCATCAATACTATTAAAATAAAAGAGGTATCAAAAAATGTTATCAAATAATATAAAAATTAACAGCTACCTAAATCTTACTAATATTGACTTTAAAAAAGTAGCTGAGTATTGCTTAGAAAACTACTCAGAAGAAGTAAAAGAAGTCATTGAAACAGCTAATAATATCTGCAATCAAAACTTTATATTTAATCTAAACTGGGATATGGAACAAACCCATGAAATCGTTCATTTTGAAGAAGAGATAGATTGGGAGTATTATCCAGAAAATGATCCAGAATGGACTTACGCACTCAATCGTCATCGATATTGGATTTGTTTAGGCCAAGCGTATCAGTTAACTGGGGATGAGAAATATGCTAAGACCTTTGTTTCTCAGCTAACTCATTGGATTGATAATGTAAAGCTTAATGATAATTCGGAAAATACAACATGGCGATCTATAGAAGCAGGACTTCGCTGTGAATATTGGTTAAAGGCCTTTAATTATTTTAGAGATAGTGAGTATATTACTCTTGATGTCATAACTAAATTTATAAGTAGTTTAAAAGAACATGGTGATTATTTAATATCAAAAGATGTACCATTTAGTAAAATAAGTAACTGGGGAGTACTGGAAAATCACGGACTCTTCGAAGTTGGTATTGCACTAGGCAATAAAAAATATGTTCAGACTGCAAAACAAAGATTAGAAGAAGAAATAGCTATTCAGATTATGGATGACGGTGTTCACTGGGAAAAGTCACCTATGTATCATAACGAGGTTTTACATTGTTTTTTAGATGTTATACATATAGGTAAAATAAATAATGTGCTTTTTTCAGATCGTTTTATTCAAAAAGTAAAACAAATGGCTTTGGTAAATGTCATATGGAAAAAACCTAATCATAAAGAATTGATGCAAGGTGACAGTGATGATTTTGACCTTAGAGATATTATTACATTAAGTAGTTATGTTTTTAATGATGGTCTTTTAAAATTCGCTGGTTATAAGAAACTTGACTTTAACAGTTTATGGGAATTAGGATATACGGCTATAGAAACATATGATAAAATAGAGGCTGTAGAACCAGATTTTGCATCCTATTCACTTGAAAGCAGTGGTAATTATTATCTTCGTTCAAATTGGAAAGAAGACGGAAACCTGTTGCATTTTTCTTGTGGCAGTGTTGGTGGCGGCCATGGACATTGTGAAAAGCTGCACATTGATTTAATGGCTAATGGAGAAGATATATTAGTTGACAGCGGACGCTATACCTATGTTAATAACCCTATTAGACATGAACTTAAGGGAGCTTTCGGACACAATACAATTATTGTTGATAATACGGATTTTATGAAAATGACGGATTCATGGGGATATAGCAAACTTGCCACATCAGTAAAACAACCAACCTATATCTCTGATAAGTATGATTTTATTCAAGGTGCCCATATGGGTTATCTCGATCAAGGTGTTTATGTAAATCGTAAAATAATTTTTATTAAACCAGATATATATATTGTTTCAGATGAATTGTATACAAGGGGAGAACACCAATACAATCAATATCTTCACTTTAATAATGATGGAAAAATTAAAGTGAATGAAGATAGTCGTTTGATTTCATATAATAGTGAGAAATCAAATGTTTTTATCCATTTTATTGATGATGTTAATATGGAAAAAATTAACACTAAAATATCTAGAGTTTATAATAAAATAGAACAGAATACAACTGTCAAAACTACTTTTTCAGATAACAAAAATTGTTACAGAACTTTTGTAGTTGACATAAATGATAAAACGATTCATTCAAAAGCGGTTATTTCGAAGGTTGCCGTTCATTCAGTTGGAAAAACAATAGGACATGATCCTGAAAGTATAGAAGCAATAAAAATAACTAAAAACAACAAAGAATATATTGTGTTTATAGCTCACGAAGAAACTTCTTCTGGTATTAATCTATTTCAAGTAGAAGACCATAGTTTTTTTGGAAGAGTAGTAGTAATAGATACAACTAATAATATGAGTACAAATACAATTCTAGAAAGATAATCTAGGATTAAACAAGTACAATTTGATATTAATAAAGAGAAATCATAAGCTCCCCGTAAGGTAGACAGTCAAAATAGTAAAAACTGTTTACTCTTCAGGGAGCACTTTATATTATGAATTATTTTTTGTATCTCGTGAAATTTTTCGATATTGGGAAGGACTTATTCCAACAAATTCTTTGAAAGCTTTACTAAAATATAATGAATTCTTGAATCCTACCATAATTCCGATATCACCAATATTAAGATTAGATTCAACAAGCATTTTCTTAGCATTTTCCATACGTATTTTTAATAAATATTTTTGCGGAGAATAACCAGATACTTTTTTGAACTTTCGTATAAAGTAGTAGGGAGATAGATTACACTTATTAGCCAGTTCTTCTATTGTATGTTGATGGTGGTAACTTTCATTTAGATAATTCATGATTTTATGTAATTCAGATTCACTGGCATGGGTATTGCCATGAGAATTCTTTTTGCATCTAGAGATAGTTGTTAACAATTCAACAAGGTATCCGCTACATATTATGATATATGATTTGCTTTTTATTTGAAGCTCTTTAATTATATTCGTAAATAGGTTATCAATAACAGGACAATCTTCAACATAATAGATTTTTTCGCAAATAAGATTTAGTTCTTGTAATACATCAATAACTCCATAGCCAGTAAAATTAACCCAAAAGACTTCATGATATATTTTATCCGAATAATATATTTCATGGGATATGTCAGGATCTATAATAATTACTTCGCCTTTATTGATTTTATATGGAGTACGATTGATATTACATGATAGAACACCTTTTTTAACATAGATTAGATAATAATCTTTTCTTCCGCTAAATCTTCTCTGCCAAAAACTAGTATTATAAAACTTGTCATTACCACAACTGTTGACAATGAAAAATTGATCATCAGATTTGTAACCTAAGGGTTCTTGATTATTCTCAGAATAACCAGAATTACTAACCATCTAATCAACTCCTCGAATAGATACTGATTCAAAATAAGGTACAACATGATTTTTAAAATTCATTAATGTTTCATGGCTATGAGCATGAAAACCTTGTTTTATTTGTTTATCACTTTCAACATACTGTTGAATAAAAAATCTTTTACTGCCATTCAGCCATTCACCAATATTAACTATATCATGGGTAGTATGGAATTCTTTTATAACGGTGGTTCGAAATTCATAATCTATACCACAATTTTTTATATAATCTACAGACTCTTCAATATCAGTAATGTTTATATTTCTATTAACGGTAAGAGCATATTTGTCCTTACTATTTTTTATATCCATGGCTATGTAATCTATTAAATTATTTTTGTAGGCTGATTTTATTACACTTGGATTGGTTCCATTGGTATCAAGCTTTATTTTTATTGGATATTCTTTTATCTTCTGTAGAAAACTGATTAAATCTGGTTGTAATGTTGGCTCTCCGCCACTTATGCATATGTAGTTAATTATACCACAACGTTTTTTGATATGAGCAAGTACGCTCTCCTCAGTAATATTATCCATGTCCTTATGAGCAGTGACTAAATCCCCATTATGACAATAGGGACAATTAAAATTACATCCACCAGTAAATATAGTGGATGCAATATGACCAGGATAATCTAATAGAGTTGTTTTTGTAAACCCTTTTATATTCATATATAAACTCCTAATCTTTAATTAAACTGCAGAGTCAATTACATCTTCTTTAGGTTCTTCATTTCCAGATTGACTTACTTCTAAAGATGTATATATGGAATCTAAACTTGTAAGTAATTTATTAAGTTCATTTTCATTAAAGGAGGCTTCAAATCTCTTAGTAAAATTTGCATATTCCTCTTCAAATTGATATATCTTTTCCTTTGAGTGTTCAATTTTTTCTTTAATGTGTTCAAGTTTGTGTTTTGCATCCTCTTCAATCTGTATTGCTTGATCTTTAGCTTGTTCCACTACATTTTTAGCAGAAACTTGTGCCTCAACTAGAGCTCTAGAAATAAATTCTTCCTTATCTTTGTAAGTTGCTAATTCTTTTTCTAATAGTTGTATGTATTCTTGTACTTCTTTAGGGTCGTAACCTTTTTTTACCATATTGAATGAAGTAGACATAATAACCTCCCTAGAATTAACCTTATTTTATGTTAAAATATTATATTAAAATGTTAGATTAAATCATTGTTTTAATCGCACTGTTATTTTATAATAATGGTAGCATTATCTAAGGGAAAATGCAAGAAAATGTTTCAATAAATCAGGGTAGACGAATTGTAGGTGAGCGTGTGCAAAATAGTAAAGACATAGAATATATGAATGAAGCACTTGAACAAGCTAAAAAAGCATTTGATATAGATGAAGTTCCAATAGGTGCTGTAATAGTTAAAAACGATGAAATAATAGCAAAAGCTTTTAATAGAAGAAATACAGATAAAAATACTCTGGCTCATGCAGAGATATTAGCTATAAATGAAGCTTCCAAAGTGGTAGGAGATTGGAGACTGGATGATTGCACAATGTATATAACATTGGAGCCATGTCCTATGTGTGCTGGAGCTATAGTACAAGCTAGAATACCTAGAGTTGTAATAGCAGCCTATAACAAAAAAGCTGGATGCGCAGGGTCCATAATAAACTTATTGGAAGAGGAAAGATTCAATCATCAAGCCAATGTAACTAGAGAAGTATTGGAAGAGGAAAGTAGTAAGTTATTAAAAGATTTTTTCAGGAAATTAAGAGAGAAGAACAAATAATTTTTTATATGACTTCTTAATACATCTAAAGGACAGACCCGAATTTATAATAATAGTAGAAAGAAGGAATTAGAAATGAGTATTAATATTATACCAAAACCTAATCATATTATTTTAAAAGAAGGGGTATTCAATCTTAATAAGTCTACTAAGTTAAGCTTTGAAGATGAGATCAAACCTGTTATAAGATTTCTAAAACAATATTTAAAAGAAGCTAGTAATCTGGAGTTAGAGGTTACAAATGAGTCAGTAGAGAATGATGTAATAAGATTAAGTCTTAATGATGCTCTAGTGAATCTAGGTAAGGAAGGATATAAGATTAGTATTACCGATAGTAGAATACAGATGGATGCTATGACCCTTCAGGGTATGTTTTATGGAATACAGACTCTCAGACAGATAATGAATGATAATCCCTATGAATTACCTTGCGTAGAGATTGAAGATATACCAAGGTATGAATATAGGGGTTACATGCTTGACGTGTGCAGACACTTTTTTGATAAAAAAATTGTTAAGAGAATGATTGATCTAGCAGCTCTCCATAAACTGAATATTTTCCATTGGCATTTGACAGAAGATCAAGGTTTCAGGATGGAGATAAAAAAATATGCGAAATTAACGGAAATTGGTTCTAAGAGAAAAGAGACTATAATAGGTGGGAAGTCTGATAACACGCCTCATGGGGGTTATTATACAGCCAGTGATATAAAAGAAATTGTAGATTATGCAAATGAAAGATATATAACTATTATTCCAGAATTTGATATGCCAGGTCATTTTTTGGCAGTTTTAGCATCATATCCTGAATTAAGTTGCAGCGGCAAACAATTGGATGTAGGTACTAAATTTGGTATTATAAAAGATATTGCCTGTGCGGGTAAGGAAAGTACTTATGAATTCATATTTGATGTCCTAGGAGAAATAATCGAATTATTCCCAGGAGAACTAATACATATTGGCGGAGATGAGGTTCCAAAGGAACAATGGATAGAATGTCCTCACTGTCAAAACAAAATAAAAGAAGAAAACCTTAAGAATGAGGAAGAACTTCAAGGTTATTTTACTAATAGGATAGCTAAGTTTTTGAAGGAGAGAAATAAAAGAGCTATAACATGGAACGATTCCCTAAAATCAGGTAATCTGGATGAATCTGTAGTTGTACAACATTGGTTGGATGGAAATAATCATAAAAATACTGTAAAAGCTATTAATGAAAACAGAAAAGTTATTATGTCTGATGTTCATCATGTTTATCTTGATTATCCATATGGTCTTACTCCTTTAAAGAAAACCTATGAGTATAAACCTGTTTCTGAGGGTATACAAAAGGATAAAGAACAAAATATATTAGGAGTAGAAGCACCTCTATGGACAGAATATGTCAAAGATCTTGATAAAATCGATTATTTGACATTTCCAAGATTGTCAGCTTTATCCGAAATAGGATGGACTAATGAAAACTTAAAAGATTATGATGATTTTACTATTAGATTAAAATCACTTAATAAGTTATTAGATAAATTAGGGATTAATTATGCAACTAAATCTCAAGCAGATGTCAAGGGTTTAAAAGCCAAGATAGAAGTATATAAGCATGTTAAACAAGTTGATAATCTATTAAGTGTGATACGTCAACTTTTTATTAATAACAAGTAATAGACCAAACATAAGATTAAAATTTGATGAATTATATAATATTCCAGTTGACATATGAGCAAAAAACATATATACTATTCGATACAATATAAAGTATAATATCAACTTATTAGCTTATACTTATATTATAAAAGTGAATTATCATATTAGGGTCTTATATGATTTTAATATGAATAATATAAAGTTTCCGTGCAGCCGGGGAGTTAGCGGTGCCCTATACCTGCAATCCGCTATAGCAGGGGTGTTGCCAATCGGAGGCATTTATTTTGTAAGGCTGCCCTTTAAAAGTGGCGATGATGATTGGGTCTTACGCAACAGGAATCTATGAACCGTGTCAGGTCTGGAAGGAAGCAGCACTAAGTAGAACCTCCTGTGTGCCGTAAGGTTGCCTGATTTGAGCTAACTATAGAGGTAACGCTTATGAATATTTGTCGATGTGCGGTGCACGGTTTAATTATGTAATTTATGAGGCTGACTAGTAATTATTAGTAGCCTTTTTTTGAATTGGTTCTATAAAATTTTGTGCAAGTAAGTCAGAAAAAGTGTTTTGTTCTGACGTGGTATTTGTTTAACAAGCGTGTTTTTTGTGATATAATTTAATATAAGTGTGTAGGTTAGAAAAAGTTTGATGAGAAATAATCTCTTAGATGTATAGAAGGAAGTGTAAGTATGTCATATACAGCTCTTTATAGGAAATGGCGTCCAAAAGGTTTTGAGGGCGTGATGGGACAAGAACATATAGTTAAGACATTGAGCAATCAGATAATGGCGAATAGAATAGCACATGCCTATTTATTTTGCGGTACAAGGGGTACTGGTAAGACTTCTACTGCTAAAATATTCGCAAAGGCTGTCAATTGTGAGACACCTGTAGAGGGAAGCCCTTGCAATGAATGTTCAGTTTGTAGAACCATAAATGAGAATCGTAGTATGAATATTATTGAAATAGATGCGGCTTCTAATAATGGTGTAGATAATATTAGAGAGATCAGAGAAGAAGTCAAATACACACCTACAGAAGGTAAATACAAAGTATATATCATTGACGAGGTCCATATGCTTTCAACAGGTGCCTTCAATGCACTTTTAAAGACACTGGAAGAACCTCCAGAGCATGTTATATTCATACTTGCAACGACAGAACCTCACAAGATACCTGCAACAATTTTATCAAGGTGTCAAAGATATGATTTCAAGAGAATATCCATACAGACAATATCAGATACACTTACTTTTTATATGAATGAGGAACATATTGATATAGAGGAAAAAGCAATTAGATATATAGCAAAAGTAGCAGATGGTTCTATGCGTGATGCACTGAGTATACTGGATCAATGTATAGCTTTTTATCTAGGGCAGGAAATAACCATAGAAAAAGTATTAGAAGTTCTTGGTGCAGTTGATACAAGTATTTTTATTAATATGATAGATGCGGTAAAAACAAAAGATGCCAAAAAATGTATGGAACTGACTGAAGCAGTAATAATGCAAGGAAGAGATATTAATCAGTTCATAATGGATTTGATAAATCACTTGAGAAACATATTAGTCCTGAAATCAGTAAAAGACGGTATGCAGATATTGGATATGTCTAAGGAGAATATAGATGAAATTAAGGTTCAGGCAGATAGAATTACAGAGGATGAATTAATATACTATATAAAAGTATTCTCTGAACTAGAAGTGAAAATTAAATATTCATCTAGAAAAAGAATTCTATTGGAAGTTGAACTTATGAAGTTATGTCAACCTTCCATGGATAATTCTGCAATGGGCTTATTAGAACGTATCAAGGATTTAGAAGAAAAATTGGAAAAAGGTGTACAGATTGTACAGACACAAAGTACAGTAACTGCCAGGGAGCCAGAGGAAAAAAAGGTGCCTAAGATAAAACCTTTATCCAAGGCTGTTCCAGAAGATATTAAGAAGGCAATTAAGAATTGGGATAAATTCGTGGGACATTTTAGTGGCATTGGAAAAGCACTAATTCGTGATGCAAAACCTACATATATGGATGATGGATTATTATATATTGTTTGTAAAGATGATGTAGGTAAGAAGTACTTATCCCAAGATGAGATTATGAGTAAAATAAATGATGAGTTGCAGGCTATAGGTAATAAGCAATTCGATCTTAAGATAATTGACGCAGATGAATACAAGATGTTAAGTGGTGGTGCTTCCACTGTGAAAGAGGATAAGGTAGAAAACAATTATGGGGAAATTGCAGCAAAGGTTAATTTGGATGTTGAGATTGTTTAAAAACAATAAGTAAAATGGACATAATATATAGGGCTACCTCACCTGAGATTTCAACAGTGAGCTAGCCTTTTTTAAAGGAGTGATATGTGATGGAACTAAAACATATAATTGAGTCTATTGATAAGTTGGATAAAAAAGCTCTCAAGGAAGCTCAAATAAGGGTGAACAATCTGGCAAAACCTTTGGGGAGTTTAGGAAAACTTGAAGATATAGCTATACAAATAGCAGGTATCACAGGGGAAATTAATAATGTAATTAAAAAGAAATGTACCATTGTTATGTCAGCAGATAATGGTATTGTTGAAGAAGGCGTAAGTTCAACCCCTCAAAATGTGACGGCTATGCAAACCATAAACATGCTAGACGGATTAACCGGAATTAGTGTGTTGAGTAAACAATCTGGTGCAGAAATTAGAGTCATTGACATAGGAATAAAAGCAGATCTAGAACATCCGAGACTCATCCATAAAAAAGTAATGTATGGGACACATAATTTTGCAAAAGGTCCTGCAATGAGTAGAGAACAAGTGATTGAGGCTATAAGTATTGGTATAGAAACAGTCAAGCAATTATTAGACCAAGGTTATAACCTCTTAGGTACGGGTGAAATGGGTATAGGCAATACCAGTACAAGCAGTGCTGTTCTCATGTCACTTACAGGGTGCAATGAGGACATAGCTGTTGGTAAGGGCGGGGGATTAACAGATGAGGCTTTGGAGAATAAAAAAACAGTGATTCGAAAAGCCATTGACTATCATAAGCCTAATCCAAATGACCCTATAGATGTATTAACAAAAGTTGGCGGTTTGGATATAGCTGGTCTTGTAGGCTGTTATATTGGAGCGGCATATTACCGTTTACCAATAGTCATAGATGGGTTTATATCGGCGGCGGCAGCATTACTTGCCTATAAATTGAATCCAGTGGTGAAAGAATATATGATACCTTCCCATTATTCAATGGAACCTGGATATAAATCTATGATGGATACTATGGGATTAGAACCATGTTTACATATGAATATGCGATTAGGAGAGGGAACAGGTTGTCCTTTAATGTTTAATATAATTGAATCAGCCCTTGCTATGATGAATAATATGATTACCTTTGAATCAGCCGAGATAGATACGGATTACTTGGTGGATATACGTACATAAGCATTAGTCAACGAAGTTAAATTCGATATATATAACTCATTTTTAGCAATTTTTATGGTTTGTGTTTAGTTTTTTGTGATATAATTTAATAGATGATTATTATTGAATTGAATTTTATATAAGATATAATTCCCAGCTGTAGATGGAGTGTTGTATATATTGTCTATGTTGAGGATGTTAATAAAAAGTACTTGTCATAAGAGGCTTTTATTAGTAAAATATACATTGTGTTAGAAATTGTTAATGAGAACTATGAAGAAATTACGTCAAAAGATAACTTTGATGTTAAGATTCTATAAATCAAAATAAGAAATTATCAATTATTATTGAATTATAAATTTAAGGAGGATTTTTCACTATGGCAAAAAGAGGCGGTTTTGGAGGCGGAATGCCTAATAATATGAACAATTTAATGAAACAAGCACAAAAGATGCAAAAGAAAATGCAGGAAATGCAAGAAGACCTGGATAATCAAGTGTTTGAGGCTTCAGCAGGTGGTGGAGCAGTAAAAGTAACAGTAACTGGTAAAAAAGAAGTTACAAAAGTAAGCATTAACCCTGAAGTAGTAGATGAAGATGATGTAGAAATGTTAGAAGATCTAATTCTTGCTGCTGTTAACGAAGCTATGCGTACAGCTGATGAGAAGGTTAATCAGCAAATGTCAAAAGTTACTGGTGGATTAAACATGCCAGGTTTATTCTAGAAGGATGATATAATGGACTATTTTGGAAATCAAATAGGAAAGTTAATAGAAGAACTATCAAGATTACCTGGTATTGGAAGTAAGACAGCTCAGAGATTAGCTTTTCATATAATAAATATGCCAGCAGAACAAGCAGAAAGATTATCAAGTGCAATAGTTGATGCTAAGAAACATGTTAAGTACTGCAGTAAGTGTTGTACAATTACAGATGCAGAGTTATGTCCTATTTGTAGCAGTCCAAAAAGAGATTTAGATACTATAATGGTAGTAGAAGATTCTAGGGATATGGCTGCCTATGAAAGAACAAAACAATACAAAGGAGTATATCATATACTTCATGGAGCAATTTCTCCTATGATTGGAATAGGACCATCGGACCTCAAGATCAAAGAACTGTTGACGAGACTGTCTTCTGATACTGTTAAAGAAGTTATACTTGCTACCAACTCAACAGTTGAAGGAGAAGCTACTGCAATGTATCTAAGCAAATTAATAAAACCCTTACAGATAAAGGTATCTAGAATCGCTAATGGTGTTCCTATTGGCGGAGACTTGGAATATGTTGATGAAGTAACTTTGTCAAGGGCATTAGAAGGAAGAATAGAGTTATAATAATATATTTATATATGAAAATCATAGTTAAAAATAGTTTTAATTATGATTTTTGTTTTTGTTAATACCAAAGTACTACTTTCTATTTTCCTTGAAATCTTATATGATGAAGTTAGTTATTAATACGAAAATAGTGTATAATAGTAACATAACTTAGTATAGATAGAATTAAAAGGGATGATAAATAATGAAAACAGACAATAGAATATCCGACGCCGAATGGGAAGTAATGGAGATAGTATGGGATAATAAGAAGATAAGAGCATATGACATCATTAAAAAGTTAGAACTGAAAACTTCTTGGAGTGATAAGACAGTAAGGACTCTAATAAGAAGATTAGTGGATAAAAATGTTTTAGGCGTTGAAAAGGAAAAATTCAATATGTACTATCCTCTATTATCAAAAGAGGAATGTGTCAAAGAAGCAACTAATAAATTTATCAATAAAGTATACAAAGGTTCAATAGGACTTTTAGTATCTAATTTCGTTAAGAATAATAAGCTGACACAGAAGGATATAGATGTATTGAAAGATCTACTCAATGAGGATGAAAATAAAAAATAAAACCCTATTTATGAGTTTTATTTTGCTTAATGACATTATTTGAATATGAGTATGTAATCAACTTATTATTGACAAGTAATTATGGAAGAAACGTGTGTCATTACCATTTTTCATGAAGAAAAAGGAACCTAAATCAGAAGCGTATTGGATGTATATTGAATTACCTTGTGCTTCTTTTGGAATTAGTTGTTTGGTGGATACTCTTTTATCTAAACCTACCCATTTTTTATTATAAAATAGAATTGGTTCATTGTCGGGATTATCATCTTTATAATAATACATTCTAATAATATATTTATTGTTGGAAACCCATTCACTAGTTTTTTGCAATTTTGATTCAAACCCAATATGTACGTTATCTTTATTTCTTAACAATGGATGGTTGCTTGGAATTTTAATAATCACATAAAAATTTTTGTAATTAGCATCAGTATACATTCCAGTAGATATAGTACTCTCGGTTATTAATGCATTATAAGAATCAACTACAAAGGGAGTTATATTATCAAATAGATTATCACCTGATCTTTGATCCAATGGATTATCCTCATATTGTATGTATATATCTTCTACCACAAAAATGTAGAATAATACAGATGCGTTTAAAAACAATAATATAATTAGAATCTTTTTCCTTAATCTCATCTTATTCCACCTTAATATATAGTTATACTATAAACTTTTTTATTATTAGAGTTAATGATTATCATGACGTTACAGTCTGCGTCTTCATAAAAATATTTATGAAATGAATTGGTAAAATCTTTATTTATCAGTTTCATATTATTAACTTGGGCTATTTTAAGTGCTTTGGATTCAGACATACCCTGTTTTATATCCTTATATCCAGTAGTTGTGATTTCCAGTGTTTTTCTGGATGAACCATTTCCGTCAGTACCATCAAACCAAAATTGTACTTTTTCTCCAAGTACGTTATAATAAACAATATAGTAAGGAAGATCATTGGTCTTTAATAAAAAAGTATGTACAGGCTGAATACCATAACTTTTACGAATATCATATTCAGATACTTGTAAGTAAGTATATAAATCTTGTTTATGATAAGTAATTGAAGGTCTTCTACAAGTAGAATCATTAAGTCCTAGTAATCCGATTATAAATATCATAATTGCAGAAAAAATAATTACAGGTTTGCTTTTTTGGTTGAAATTATTTATCTGAAGTATTCGTGCATTAGCTTCTGAACGATCATTTATAAGGGCTTTAGCTACAATGGTGTTATTGATTTTTGTTGAAATATTTAACTCCAGTATTTGTATCAGAGTAAGTCCATAAGTTTTATATTCATGTCTACCTAGATATTTCAATACGCTTTCATCACATGCCAATTCACAATCTTTTTTACTTCTAAAGAATACGTACCATACTAAAGGATTAAACCAATGTAAGATACATACCAGCATACCTAAGATATTAAATAATACATCATATCTTTTTATATGAACCATTTCGTGTAGAAATATGAATTTTAACTCATTGTAGTTTAAACTGGTAATGATTTCTTGGGGTACAATTATTTTGGGAAATATAATCCCATAAGTCATAGGTGAAGATAAGTTAGAAGAAATATATAGTTTAATATTTTTCTTTGTATTTATCTGACACTTACATTCCTTCATAATTTTTAGCATATTTTCATTGGTACTTATATTGGAATTTCTGAAAAGCATTGTTAGGTTTATATTAATATAAATAAAAATCAACAAGAAAAATAGAATGCCTATTATCCATATGATTGCAAACTGATGTTTCCAATTTATGGAAAAAGCATTATTAACAAATGAGTCTACAGGGATGTTATCGCCAATAAACTCAAAGCTATCATAAGAAGTACCTAATCTGCCTAACAAAATATTACCTTTATCAAAGCTTAATCTTTTAACTATTCCTAAGTTATACAGAGATAATACATTTTCAAGAGGGCTGGTGGGTATCAGTAATCTTACTATTAGTACTGACCATAGTGTATAGACCCATCTAGATGTAAAGTTTCTCTTGAATATATGTTGCAGTGTTAGAATAATGAGAATAAGAATAATACCTTTGATTGAGGTTATCATACATACATTAAATAAATAATCTAGATTCAGCATACTAATCACCAATATATATTATATAAGAAATAGCTGAAGAATCAATAGGTTTGGAATAAATTGTTATAAAAATATCAGGTGGAGATGATACATTAATTCTTCCGGAACCAGCAAAATGCTTACCACCTGTTGAAGTCTCTTTTGCTTTTTTTACATGAAAGTACTACTTTTTAAGCATATCAAATTAAATTTTTTTATCTCATTAATTGAGGATAAATGCCGATATATAAAATAACTATTGAATCAAAAACGGAGTTGATTAGGTTATGAACACTATATGGGATGTAACAAGTACTACCTTCAATATTGACGATTCTACCAAGAAAATGAACTACAACAATGATAATGTTACAGGACTTGTGAAGGATAAAAATGAAGCAGGTACATTGATAGAGGTTATGGGTAGGGATATTATGGTTCCTAATAATATTGAAATAAAAGAAGATATAGGTGAAACATGCAGCTTTCAGATAGAAGAAGCTAAAGGAGATAAGATTAGTTTGAAATATATTTCAAAAGAAAAAGAAATAACAAGAAGAAACAATAAAATGTCATCTTTTAGAGATATATGGAACAAAAATACGCCTATGAGCAAAGAAATGATGGATATAATCACATCTATGAAAAATAAAGATAAGAGTACCATAGATGAATATAAAGATATAATAAATAGTACTAAAAAACAACTAGAGATACTATTATCAAAAGTAACTGATGAGGATATAAAAGATATTATTAGCAAAAGCTACAATCCGGAAAAAATGACCATAGATTTATTTGAAAAAATAGTATCCAAGAATAAATTAGCAGTAAAGAAAGATGATACAAAAAAAATAAAAAAAGAAATTAATAAAGAAATTGAAAGATACGCCAAGATTTTTGGAAGTAAAGAAGAAATAAAATCAATAATAAACAAACTAAAAGAAAAAAATCTTCCTGTTAATGAACACAATATTATGAAATTGAGAAGTGCACTCAATAAGTATGATGCAATCAAACAATTAAAAGAAGAAGCTATATTAAATGTCCTTAAAAACAATATAGAAATGACAGTTGAAAAACTATATGAGGCGAAATATACTAGCGGAAAATCTAATAGTGCTAATAGTTCATACGGTAATAACTCTAATAATCAAAGTGCACCTATTACAAAGGATGAGTTAAAAGAATTAGAACCACAGATAAAAAATATACTTAAGAATAATGATATTGACCCTAATGAGAAAACTATTAAGGCTGCTAAAACCTTAATTCAAAATAATGTAGAAATAGATAAGGCAAATATTGAAAAATACCTATACCTAAAGGATATTGAAAATAATATTAAACCAGAACAGATTATAGATAAAGCTGTTGATAATATTATAAATAACAAGAAAATAGATGACATTGAATTCAGCAATAATATATCCCAGCACAATAAGGTCATAAAAAATGATAAATCAGATAGATTAAAGGCTAAAAAGACCATAGACAATCTACCTAACATAAAAGATGAACATCTTAGGAAACTTATAATCAAGGGAAAAACCATTAATCTAGACAATCTAGAAAAAGAATATGAAGATAAGTCCGTCAGTGAAGAAAGAGAAACTAACTTATCTGAAAATCAACAAGATAAATATATAACAGCCAAGAGACAGCTTGAAGAGATTAGATTGAAGATGACTATAGAATCAGCTAACAGGATGTTTGATAATGGAATAAAAATTGATACAGCACCACTGAACCAACTTGTTGAAGAGCTTAAACAACTAGAAAGAGCTGACATAAAGAATGAACTGTCATCAGTAGGAGCTAAAATATCAGATTCTAATATTGATAAGATGAATGAAGTGTTAGAGACAGTTGAGAAAGCAAGAAATACATCTACCAACATATTAGGACAAGTAATGAAAAAAGCAGTAGATTTTACTATAAAAGCTATAACCAGCGATAATAATGACATTACTAATAAGAGTAATATGCTGCAAGAAATGTATGATAAACTGGGAACTAAGCCAAGAGCAGATCTTGGAGATAATATTAAAAAGACTTTTAATCAGTTAGAGAATCTTCTAAAAGAGTTAAATATAGATATTAATACTGAAAATATAAGGGCAGCTAAAATTCTAGCCCACAATGAAATGGAAATCTCAGAAAGTAATATTAATAATATAAAGCTTCTGGATCAACAAGTAAATATTGTGTTGAACAGACTTCATCCTAACATAGTTGCACATATGATAAAAGATAATCTATCACCAGTAGAAATGAATATTAATGAAGTTATTAATTACATGCACAATTTTGATGAGCTAATTGGAGAGGACTTAACAGATAAAATAGCAGCATTTATAAATGAAATGGATAAAGACAATACTCTATCTGAAAAAGAGAGAAAAAGTATGATAGGTATATATAGAATGCTTCATACCATATCCAAATCAGAAGGAAGAGCAGTAGGATTTCTAGTAAAAAAAGATATGAAACTATCTCTCAACAACCTTATGGAAGCAGCAAAATATCTAAGAAAAACTGGTGGAAAACGTACAGATATCAATGTGAACATAGATGACAATTTTGGTACATTAGAGAACTTGAAATATGATAGTGAATCTATTAGAAACCAGATACAAGAAGCATTTGAAAAAGCTGGTTTTGAGGTTAATAAAAGCAATATAAAACTTATGAAAAGCATAGAAGAGTTTCAGCTACAGATAACAAAAGATAATATAATCGATATGCAGTATCTTGAAAATAACATAAAAGAATTAATTAGAAAATCATCTCCTGATAATCTAAAAAAATTATTAGAAAAAGATGGGATAATGGATAAACCCATTGAAGAAATATTAAATATGATAGATGAAAATGAAATACAAGAATTGGATACCCATAGAATAAGAGAACAGCTTAACCAAGTGAAGAATACATCCTCAGAATCTATTAGATTCTTACAAAAACTACAATTACCTGTTAACCTGAAAAATCTAACTACAATAAGTAATCTATTGCAGGATAACAATGAATTGAGTAATAAGCTAAAACATCTTATGGGAGAATTCAATGATGCAGATATTAATAACGAGATAACTAAAACTTTTGGTGGAATACTTAGTCGTCTTGCCAATGGAGAAGAAATATCAAATATCTACAATGAAATACAAGAAGAATTAAAAGAGATTAAAGGAAAGTCATTTGAACTTAATCCAAATAAGAGACCTAATATAACTAATGATCTCACAGAGATAAATCGGATATTAGATATGAACAAAGAGATGGAAGACAAAGAAGATTATTTTCAGATACCTATATTACTCAATGGTGAGATGACTCAACTTAATATGTATTACATAGACAAAGATAAATCTATTCATGAGAATTCAATGAAAGTGTTGTTATCTCTTAAAACCAAAAATCTTGGAATAGTCAATACATTAGTAAAAATGAATGATAAAGATATTGAAATCAATATATCATCTACTAAGGTTAATGAAACAAAATATTTGATGGAATATAGTAAAGAACTAAAGACGATGATAGAAGATATGGGTTATAATGTATCTCCAATAAAATATGATAATCCACAGATTGAAACACCACTGGATTTTAAACAGCAAGTGAATAACAATACATCCAATGATAATAAAATGGGTAATTTTGAAATGCTTATATAATAATTTTACAAAAGTTATTAGGTAGTTAATGTTCAAAAAGGAGTGGTTATCATAGAAAATACAGGTGTGAATGAAAATAATAAGCAGCAAGCTAAAGGTGATATTTATATATTGGCTAAGAAGCTAGCAGAATTTATAGGTAATTTAGATGAAAACAGGAATCATAGCAATGATGAATAATGCCTAAGGGTTTTATTGGGGTATGTCTAAATAAATTTTGAAAAAAGTCGATAAAATATATGTAGTCAAATTAGAACAATGAAACAAAGGGCAGAGTTAATTATATAAAGTATAGTAAATATAAATAGTATTTTAATCATTATAAGTAACAGTAAAAACCATAAAAATTCTAGAAAAATGGAAAGTAAATCTTTCTTATATAATAAAAAAGGGGTGTCATAATGAGAATTAATCACAACATACCAGCACTTAAAGCTTTACATCAATTATCAATGAATAATTCCAAATTAGATAAATCATTAGAGAGGTTATCATCAGGGCTTAGAATTAACCACTCCTCAGATGATGCAGCTGGACTTGCTATTACTCAAAAAATGGATACACAGGTAAGAGGATTAGAACAAGCAAAAAGAAATACAATGGACGGTATATCTCTTATTCAAACGGCTGAAGGGGCACTCAATGAAGTACATTCAATGCTTCAAAGAATAAGAGAATTATCAGTACAAGTTTCTAATGGTACATATGATGACGAAGATAGAAGAGCTGTTCAAAAAGAAGTAGGACAGCTACAAGAAGAGATTCAGAGAATTTCTGATAACATTGAGTTTAATGAAAGAAAATTGTTAAATGGAGAGATTGATAGAAGAGCATTTCCTAACTATGAAAATATTGCTAAGATAGTATCTTTAACCGATACTGTTCAACCGGGAGATTACAAGTTGAATATTACATCTGATGCAACAAAAGCAACCATTGGTGGAGGGGCTACAACTGTAACAGGGTCAACAATTGACGAAGCTGGAACGATTAGTCTAAATGGTGAAGAAGTTAAAATTGAGGCTACCGATACTGCTGATATCGTTTTTGATAAATTACGTGCACTGGCAGAAAAAGTTGGAGCAAATTTAACAGCTTATACTGATAATACATATACAACACAAGCCCAATATGAGTTTGGTGGAAATAATATGGCATTGAAATTTGAATCTAATTATTATGGTTCAGACTATAAACTCAATATTCAGGGTTCCATGAATCTAATGAATAAGTTAGGGTTATCTACCCAAGAAGTTAAGGGAAAAGATGCAGAAGCCAGTATTGATAGTAAAAATAGTGATTTTTCTTCAACAGCTACTGTTTCAACGAAAGGTAACATAGTCACTGTAACTGATACTAATGGATTTGAAATGAAATTTGAAGCTCAAGAAGGTACTGTAGAAAATAATGATGCTTATAAAGCAGGGGTAGTTGCTGGTGGGGGAACACAACAAGCAGAAGATGCTACAAAAGCTTTTATGGATGCTTTAGCTACTGGTAAAAATATATCAGAGGCTAAAGCTGTAGCTACTAGTGTAAGTACAGCTACAATTGCTACTGCAATAGAAAACGCAGTGTTGGGTAAAGGAGATGCTGCGGTAGGAGGAGGAGATGTTGCATCAACAATTAGAACTGGATTAAGCACCAATCCAGCTACAACTGATAAAGAGATTATTAATGATCTTACGTCAATAACACCTCCACTGACTCCACAAGAAGCAAAAAAAGCATTAGCCACTTACAAAGCTACCGTTTGTAATCAAACAAATATCAATGTCCTAGACGCAGGTCCCCTAGACCTTCAAATAGGAGCTAATGAAGGACAGTTTATGGAAGTTAGAATACCTAACTTATCACCAAAAGCATTGGGTATAGATACACTGAATCTTTCAACTGCTGATGGTGCACAAATTGCAATAGGCATTGTTAGTAACGCGGTAAGCCAAGTATCATCCATTAGAGCTAAACTTGGAGCTTATCAAAATAGATTAGAACATACAGTTAATAACTTAGGTGTAGCTTCAGAAAGTATAACAGAAGCCATGTCTCGTATTCAAGATGCAGATATGGCATTTGAGATGGCTCAATACACTCAGAGAAATGTTATAGCTCAAGCAGGAACTTC
This sequence comes from Vallitalea maricola, assembly GCF_036985595.1. Classification (NCBI taxonomy): domain Bacteria; kingdom Bacillati; phylum Bacillota; class Clostridia; order Lachnospirales; family Vallitaleaceae; genus Vallitalea; species Vallitalea maricola. The sequence goes on from NZ_BTPU01000001.1 coordinate 42,394, forward strand.
TATGTTAGCACAAGCTAACCAAAGACCACAATCTATCCTACAATTATTGCAAGGATAAGAAAATAGATTATAGCAAATAGTTAATAATATATCCCGAAAGGAATGTTATAATGGTAGAAGATGCAGTAAAAACATATCAGAATAAAATCATTAATGCAAATAGAGAACAGCTGTTAATAATTACCTATGAACTATTTATGAGTGAGATTGATAAATCCATTGAAGCTATTAACAATGAGGATGAAGATACATTTAACCAATGTATGACCAAAGTTCACAAATTACATAGAGAATTAACGGATACCCTAGATATGTCCTATGAGATATCAAGGTATTTATTATCACTATATATTTACATGAATAAAAAGATGATAGAAGCTTCAATCCAATTTAATTTAGAACCTTTGATAGAAGTTAAGAAACTGGCTAATATACTATTAGATGGTTTCAAAGAAGCTGCAAAAGGACAAAATAGTAAATCACTTATAAAAAATTCACAGAAATTATATGCTGGTCTTACATATGGAAAAGGTACTCTTAATGAAACAATAATAAACGAAGTTGAATCCAGAGGATTTAAAGCATAGAAATAAAGTAATAAAAGAGAGAAAGATGCTGACGTAATAGTTAAGTATCTTTTTTTCTTTCTCAACCTATTAATATTATTTTCTTAAAATACCTAAAAGACTTGAACTATTGTAAATATATGGTATAATAGTAATCAAATGGAAATAATTTACAGATAGGAGGGGGAACATGGCGGAAGCACGTTATATTATATCGGATGCATCAAAACAATTAGATGTAGAACCCCATGTACTCAGATATTGGGAAGAAGAATTAGAGCTTAATATCCCTAGAAATGAACTTGGACATAGATACTTTCGAGCTGAGGACTTGAATATATTAAAGAGCGTAAAAAAACTAAAAGAACAAGGACTACAATTAAAAGCTATTAAAATGATGTTGCCAGGGATTCTAGAGGAGGACAAGCTGTGTGAGGAGGAAGATACCCCTAAACAGGAAATACAAGAAGTATCTAAAGCAGTTCCTATGGAAGTATCGGGATCGGGAAGTAGTAAGGTACAGCAATTCCAAGAGTTCCTCCAATGCGTTCTTGAAGATACATTAAAAGAAAATAACCAGATATTAAAAGAACAATTAACAAAAGAAGTATCAAGCGAAGTTAGATTCCTATTGGAAGAGCGTGAAGAGAAGGAAGAAAAAAGATATAAAAAGCTAGATGAAACTATAAGAGAGATGCAAAAAATGAGGCAAGAAACAGCAACTTCATCAAATAGAAGATTTTTTAAATCTAAAAAATCAAAGGGGTAGGGTAGTATTTTATATATTAAAAAAGGAGCTGACATTGATGTGACCCCAATAAGTTAGACTTTATAGCGAAACAGTTTATACTGTTTCGCTATTTCTTTATACAGCCAAGAGGTTGAGCCTGTATTCAACAGGACTCATCCATCTTAGTTTTTCTTTAATTCTTTTCTCGTTATAATACTTTATGTACTTCTTTATAGCTTTCACTAATTCGTCATAGCTATAATAGACCATACCATAATACATTTCTTGCTTCATAATACCAAAGAAATTTTCCATTACTGAATTATCATGACAGTTACCTTTACGGGACATGCTTTGGAAGATTTTATTCTTTTCTAATATACGAGAATAAGCCTTCATCTGATATGCCCACCCTTGATCTGAATGAAATGTTCGTCTGTATTTACAAGCGCTTGTAATGACTATGGCTTCATTTAAAGCATTCATTATACTCTGTGCAGATGGACGCATAGAAATACCGTAACTGATTATTTCTCTATTGTACAGATCCATAAAGGGATCTAAGTATAGTTTCTTGATTATCATTCGGCCTTTGTCATCGATGTTATAGTATTTAAATTCAGTGGTGTCAGTTGTAATCTTTTGATGTGGAACATGTGTCTCAAACCTTCTACGAATTTTATTAGGTGCAATCCTACCAACGTTTCCTTTATATGAACTATATTTACGGCTTTTTCTAGTAAACGAAGAAACTTGAATACCTAGTTTCTGAACGATTCTTTGAACACATTTCTTATTTACAGTAATCCCTTGTTTTCTCAAGGTTCCATGTATTCTTCGATAACCAAAATCTTTGTTTTCTTTTCTAATGGCTAGAATTTTTTGCCCAAGCTCCTCATCTGGATTCACTCTATCAAAACGTTTTTACCAATACATATATGTTGATTTTGGAAATTTCATTACAGCGAGAATATCTTTTAGTTTGAATTCTCCTCGGAGGCTGTGGATAATTCTCGCTGTTTTTTCAGAAGAGTTTCCTCTTCTAAACGCAGCCTCCTCAGTTCTTTTAAATAGGCATTTTCTATTTTAAGTTTGAGTAATTCATTTTCAAGTTGTTTTACATGCTCTATGCTTGTAACTACTGATTCTTTCTCGGATTGTTCATTTGGTGTTGAGTTATTTGATTTTTTCACTGTTTTTTTTCGTCCTTTTCGTTTTGATCTTAAAGCATCAGGACCTACAATTCTAAAATCATTTACCCATTTAGTAATTAATGGTGGATTATTGATTCCAACTGATAGAGCTAAATCCTGATAAGAAACTTCTGTTGTTAAGTATAACTCTACCACATGGAGCTTAAATTTAAAAGTATATGTTTCATTTTTTCTAGAACGTCTTAACCCTTCGTCACCAAACTCTTTATATGCTGCAACCCATTTTTGTACCATTGCTCGTGCTACACCATACTTTTCTCCGATATAACCAGCACCACCTTCACCTGATAGATATGCTAGTACAACTTTTTTCTTTGTTTCATAACTGTGTTTTGCCATAAAAAACCGACCTCCAATAAGTTAGATTTTTGGTCTAACTTATTGGGGTCGGTTCACATATAGCTCCTTTTTAATATTATTTATTATTCTGGTTGTGGAGCGTCTACTGGACAAACACCTGCGCATGCGCCACACTCGATACAAGTATCAGCGTCGATAACATATTTTGAATCGCCTTCTGAAATAGCGTCTACTGGACATTCTGATTCACAAGCCCCACATGAAATACATTCATCATTAATTACGTATGACATATTAAAGCACCTCCTGATTTTATTTATAAAACTTACAGCTACATTTTAATATATTAATAGCCATAATACAAGCATTAAATTAAAAAATAACAATAATTTAATTTAATGCTTATTTACTTAATTAAATTACCAAAAAGTTATTAATCAACTGGTTACAACACCTAGATTATGTTCTTTTATAATACTCATTGCTTTAATAACTTCTTCCTTGGTAGGCTCTTTTGTGTCTCCAAGTTCATAAGTATATCCTAGTTCTTCCCATTTGAATTCACCCATTTTATGAAAAGGTAGAAGTTCAATTCTTTCTATATTATTGAAATTACTCAAAAATATAGATAAGTTTTTGATATGTTCTTCATTATCACTTAGTCCTGGAACCAATACATACCTTATCCAAACAGGTTTATTAAGCTCACCTAGATAATTCATAAAGGATATAGTAGGGTCAAGGGACACACCTGTAATATATTTATATCTATCACTATCATAACACTTTATATCCAGAAGTACTAGATCAGTATAATCCAGTACTTCTTTTGTGGTGTCATTAAAGATATAACCAGAGGTATCAACAGCTGTGTGAATTCCTTCTTCTTTACATCTTTTGAATAGCTCTGTAACGAATTTTCCTTGAAGGAGCGGTTCACCGCCTGTAACAGTGACTCCACCGCCTGAAAATTTCATGTATGATTTATATTTCTTGATTTCTAGAATTAATTCTTCTACAGTCTTCTCTTCGCCATCACCTAGTTTCCAAGTGTCTGGATTATGGCAGTATTTACATCGCAAAGGGCAGCCTTGCATAAAGATCACGAATCTTATACCAGGTCCATCTACAGTACCACAAGTCTCAATAGAATGAATTTTCCCTATTACACTCATTGCAATAACCTCCTTAGGTATGGCTTAACACATTGTTTTACGCTCTTTCATGGAATGTTCTATGAATAACATCTAACTGTTGTTCTCTTGTTAATTTGATGAAGTTAACAGCGTATCCAGAAACTCTTATTGTTAATTGTGGATATTTTTCTGGATGATCCATAGCATCTATTAATGTTTCTCTATCAAATACGTTTACATTGATATGATGACCTTTATCATGGAAATAACCATCTAATAGACCTACTAAGTTACTTACTCTAGTTGTCTCATTCTTACCAAGTGCTTTTGGTACGATTGAGAAAGTATATGAAATACCATCTTCTGAATGCTCATATGGTAATTTGGCTACTGATGACATTGAAGCGATTGCTCCATTTTTGTCACGTCCATGCATTGGGTTAGCACCTGGAGCAAATGGATCTCCACCTTTTCTACCGTCTGGAGTACTGCCAGTTTTCTTACCATAAACAACATTAGAAGTAATAGTAAGGATGGACATAGTAGGAACTGAATCTCTATAAGTCTTATGTTTTCTTAGTTTGTTCATAAAGTTTTCAACTATTTCACTTGCAATATTATCAACACGGTCATCGTTATTACCGAATGCAGGATAACTATCAGCTTCTACTTCGTAATCTACAGCTAGACCTTCTTCATTTCTGATAACTTTGACTTTTGAGTGTTTTATAGCTGATAATGAGTCAGCTACAACTGATAATCCCGCTATACCACATGCAGAAGTTCTTAGTACATCTTTATCATGAAGTGCCATTTGTAATTTTTCATAGCAGTATTTATCATGCATGTAGTGAATAATATTTAATGTATTAATATATAATTGAGCTAACCAATCAAGTATAGCATCAAATTTTCTTGTAACTTCATCATAATCAAGATATTCAGAAGTCACAGGAGCGAATTCTGGTCCTATTTGGTCTCCAGATTTTTCATCTCTACCACCATTGATTGCATATAGTAATGCTTTTGCAAGGTTTGCTCTTGCTCCAAAGAATTGCATTTGTTTACCGATTTTCATAGCAGATACACAACAAGCAATACCGTAATCATCACCATACCATGCTCTCATCAAATCATCGTTCTCATATTGAATGGAGCTTGTATCTATAGAAACTTTTGCACAGAATTTCTTGAAGTTCTCAGGTAATCTTTCAGACCATAAAACTGTTAAGTTAGGTTCTGGTGCTGGTCCTAGATTATTTAATGTATGAAGAGTTCTAAAACTGTTTTTAGTTACTAGAGTTCTACCATCAATTCCCATTCCACCAATAACTTCTGTAACCCATGTTGGGTCTCCAGAGAATAATTCATTGTAAGAAGGAGTACGTAGAAATCTTACCATTCTAAGCTTCATTACAAACTGATCCATTAATTCTTGTGCTTCTTTTTCAGTTAGAACGCCTGTATTTAAGTCTCTCTCAATATATATGTCTATAAAAGTAGAAACTCTACCTAATGACATTGCGGCTCCATCTTGTTCTTTTATAGCTCCAAGATATCCGTAATAAGTCCATTGAATAGCTTCTGCCGCATTAGAAGCAGGTTTGCTGATATCATGTCCATAAGTGGCAGCCATCTCTTTTAATTGTTTCAATGCAACGATTTGTTCTGAGATTTCTTCTCTAAGAACAATGACATTTGGTTCCATGAAATCCATTTCTAATTGCTTTTTCTCTTCTTGTTTACCAGCAATTAGAAAATCAGTACCATATAGAGCCACACGTCTATAGTCACCAATTATTCTACCTCTTCCGTAAGCATCTGGCAACCCTGTAATAATACCTGAATGTCTTGCTTGACGCATATTGTCAGTATAAGCATCAAAAACTCCATCGTTATGAGTCTTTCTATACTTTGTGAAAATTTTATCAGTTTCTTTGTCAAGTTCATAGCCATAAGCGTTTAAAGCATTTCTTACAACTCTGATACCACCATTAGGCATTATACCTCTTTTTAAAGGTTTATCAGTTTGAAATCCAACAATTTTTTCTAAGGCCTTATCTACATAACCAGGACCGTGGGATGTTACTGATGAAGGAATTTTTGTTTCTGCATCTAAGATTCCTTTTTTATTTTCTTCTTTTGTTAGTTCACATACTTCTTCCCAGAGTTTTTTTGTGTTTGCTGTAGGTCCCTCTAAGAAAGAATCGTCACCGTCAAATGGTTTATAGTTTGTTTGGATAAAATCTCTTACATCAATATTTTTTTCCCAATTTCCAGGTATAAAATTTTTCCAATAATCTTTCATGGTCAATGACCTCCTTCTAGCTTTATATTAATATACAGTTACCAAAGTTATTAATTGCTATAGTTATTATTAGCTATATATATTGAACTTAAACATCTATACAACCATTTAAATAAGTTCAATATATTTCTTTTATAAGTTGAATAGCAACATATAATTAGTAAATACATTTTTAAGTGATTTTATAACTCAGTAGTTAATAAAATTATATTATGTAAAACATGATGTATAATTTATAGTTATATTATATATGGATACTGTATACACGTCAAGAGATTTTTACAAAATAATCATTATCATTTAGTAAAAGATATTGATAAAAGATATTGAACTTAAAAAAATAGAATGATAAAATGTATTATATAGTTTAAACATGAGAAGTATTCGAGGTGAAATTAATGGAGAAAATAGAAACTAAGTATCAGAAAATCAAAAAGGATATAGAAAATAAAATCAATACTGGAAAATTCAAGTCCGGGGAAAAAATACCATCTGAGCGAAAATTATGTGAGTTGTATAATATAAGTAGGATGACAGCAAGGCAAGCTGTCAATGAACTGGTGAAAGAGGGTATTGTCTATAGAGAAAAGGGTAGAGGTACTTTTGTTTCATCACCTAATTTTCTCCAAAGAAATGTTAAAAGCTTTACTGATACCTTAAGAGAAAGAGGATTTAATCCCAGTACTAATATCATTGAATTTTCAACGGTTTATAATCTTAGAGAAATCAGTAATATAATGGAAGTACCCTATGAAACAAAATTTTACAAATTAAAAAGATTGAGGTTAGGGAATGAACTTCCTATGGCGTTAGAAACAGTATATATTCAAAAAGATAGATGTCTTGGACTTCACAAATACGATATCAGCAAATCCTTATATGAAGTACTTGAAGAGAATTATGGATATAAAGTGGAGAATATATCTTGTGATATTGATGCTTGTATTGCTAATAATATAATGATGAAAGTATTCAACATGAAAAAAGCTAGAGCATTGTTAAAAATAACAGGCATAAGCTATACAAGTAATGGGGAAAAATTATTCTATGAAGAATCTTATTATAGACCAGACTTATATAAATATCGTGTTGACATTTTTAGAAGAACATAAATTGAAAGGACTAAAATATTTTTAGTTATTGTATTAAGAAAATATGTGGAAAAGTTGGTTTAATTACAATAATTTTATTGTAAATAATTAGGATTTATATTATAATGAATTAAAATTTGATATTGTACTTCAAATTTTTAGCAACAAAATACTTCAGATTAGACGTTTATAACGACTAATACTATTAAAAGGAGGTAAATGCTATGGCAAAAGTAACTAAAGACATGATAATCGCTGATATTATTGCAGTAGATCAAAATATCATTCCTATTTTAATGGAAGCAGGTATGCATTGTATTGGCTGCCCATCTGCTCAAGGGGAAACATTAGAAGAAGCAGCATTTGTACACGGGATGGATGTAGATGAATTAATTAACAAGATCAACACTTTTTTAGAATCTAAAGAGTAAATAAAGATAGATATAAATTTAGGTACCCTTATACGTATTAGTAGGGGTACCTTATTTTTGTTTATAAATTAGATAATATTTGAATTGCATTATTTTTTATGATAATTTCATGATGTTCTTCATAAAATGTCTCCATTATATTGGTAGCTGTTACCTTGTTCCCATATTCTGATAAGAAACCATTAAGACCTATAAATGCATCATTCTCATTATCTGATTTGTGGATAACAAGATAATACTCATTTATGGTTTCATCTTTATATAATGAATTAAGACCATTATAAAGTGGACTTATAATTTGGGCTACTTTAATCACTTCGTCAAGAGATTTAAAGGAATAAATAATCTGTTTTGTATTGAGAGTAACATTGATTTCTTTGTTCACTGTCTGGTCGTTATTATCTGCAACTTCTTTTTTCTTAAAATTACGTATGTTCTGCTGAGGAATAGAAGCCAATTTATCATCTAATTCTTCAGGATTATCAACTTTAGTAATTATTAACATTATACTTTCTTTTGAAAGGGGTATTGCCTCAATCATTAAAGGTACATTATCTGCTTCAAAACCAAATTCAACAGAAGCTTGTGCCATCATATCTTTAAATAATTCTTGTGTCTTCTCGGTTCCATATGCAAGTTCGCTGATCTTTATCTGTCTTTTTGTCAAATCTGTTTTATTTAAAGTACATCTAATCTGAGCATTACTTATCTTTTCAATTTTCATATTATCACTTCCTTAATACTTGACCTATATATGCTTAAGTTTTAACCTAGCATATATCATTTAATCATTTATATATTGAATTTCATGAATCCGATAGTTATAAAACCCAATATATATTAATTGCCTGCCTACATATTAAAAAAGAAAGTTACAATTTGAGATTTCTTATTCAAATCACATATTATCTCTTATGTATAGTATAATAGAAAGTGGGGTAAAATGTAAAGAGGATATTGCTGTCATTTTATAAACGAATGTTTTTTTAAAAAAATTAATAAATGTTCGTAAAACTATTGATTTTATTTTCTTTTTCTGTTAAAATTTTAAAGGATTATGTTTATTTATCCCTATAAATTAGTTATAGAAAATTCCTTCTATTAAGTATATGAAACAGAACCATTTTCATATGCGTCAAGGAAACTTTTTTAACGACTGAAACTTCCTACGGAAGTCGAGGCATAGCCTCTTTTCTTGTATGTGTTATTGAAAATATTTTATAGAAGGTAATAGTATGGGTAATAATAGATATAATGTGATTGAATTATAAGATGCCGTACCAGGTAATTTTAATCTGGTACTTCCATATAGATTTTTTATACGGGATGGAATTGAAATTTTATCACGTATAGAGTTAACTAATAATTTAGAAACTGGTATCAATAATCTTTTTGCAGCTGGTGACGGTTAGGAGTAACAAGAAATTTTGTTTGAGTTTCTGTATCAAGTGTCATTGCTGCAACAACAATTCTCTCTAGAAAGGGGAAATAAATATGTCAGCAAAAGTAATTATAGGAGCCCAATGGGGCGATGAAGGAAAGGCTAAAATCATTGATATTCTATCAGAACAATCAGATGTAGTAGTACGTTCTCAAGGTGGAAACAATGCAGGTCATACAGTTACAGTTAATGGAGAAGTTTATAAATTTCATTTAGTGCCATCAGGTATTCTATACCCAGGAACTAAATGTGTTGTTGGTAATGGTGTTGTTATTGACCCAAAAGGAATTCTAGAAGAAATAGCACTATTACATAACAAAGGTATTTCTACTGAAAATTTAAGAATAAGTCTTAGAGCTCATATAGTAATGCCTTATCATAAAACTCTTGATGGTATCAAAGAAGAGTATAGAGGTAATAGTGACATTGGAACTACCAAAAAAGGTATTGGACCATGTTATATGGATAAAGCAGAACGTTCAGGTATCAGAATGTGCGATTACCTTAATCCAGAAGTATTTGAAGCAAGAGTTAGAGAAAATGTAGAATTAAAGAATTCTATTATCAAAAATGTATATAACAGTGACATTCAATTTGATGCAGATGAAGTTTTAGAAGAATACAGAGGTTATTTAAAACAACTTGAACCATATTTTGCAGATACTACAGTTATCGTATATGATGCAATAAAAGAAGGTAAGAAAGTATTATTCGAAGGTGCTCAAGGTACATTGCTTGATATAGACCTTGGAACATATCCATATGTTACTTCATCACACCCAGTTACTGGTGGTGTTTGTGTAGGAGCAGGAGTTGGACCTACTTTGATTGACGATTGTATTGGAGTTATGAAAGGGTATGTTACAAGAGTAGGAAAAGGACCTTTCCCAACAGAGTTATTTGATGAAATGGGAGAGCAGATCAGAAATGTTGGACATGAATTTGGTACAACTACAGGAAGACCTAGAAGAACTGGATGGTTTGATGCTGTAATTGGTAAATTCGCAGTTAGAACAAGCGGTCTTACAGCTATAGCCCTTAATAAAATTGATGTATTAGCTAACATAGATAAAGTTAAGATTTGTGTTGCTTATAAAAAAGATGGCGAATTAGTAAAAGAATTCCCAGCAAGTCTTGAAGATTTAGCTAAATGTGAACCAGTGTATGAAGAAATGGATGGTTGGGGAGATATCACTAACATTCGTTCATATAATGAGTTACCAGAAACTGCAAAAGCTTATGTTAAGAGAGTAGAAGAATTATGTGGTGCTAAGGTAACTATGGTTGGGGTAGGACCTAACAGAGATCAAAATATTTATGTAGATTAATTGCAATATTGCTATAACAATCCCATTATATTAGGCAGGAGATACTTAATTTGTAAGTATTTCCTGCCTAAATTTATTTGTGCAATTAAATTATTATAATAAAATATGAATGTAAAATATTTATTACCATTTTCTGTGATATCGATAATAAGAATCTATATTATCAATTTTTACTTTTACATCATCTGTTTTGACAGTACCATTACTGTAGTTAACGGTAAATCTAAAAGTAATGTAAACGGCTGTATCGTTACCCCATTTATTAATCATGGAATTATCCCATAGTTCCCCATGCCAGTTGGTTTTATTGGCTGATTCTAGGTTCGTATCATAAGCTGTATCTAGAATTTCAGTTTCCACATTACCTGCAACAACATTACTGTCCGCATCAATTTCAGTTGTATCAGCACTTACAATAAAACGTTCTCCTGACCAATATGTATCACTGTCCCTAGGACTATCATCAGTTTTTGATATTGCTCTATTGTATTTGAGTCTATTCTCATCCCATTTAGGAGTATGATTCACATAGCCATCAATAGTTAATTCATATACTTTAAATAACATATTAGCATTTGCTACGCCTCCGTTACCATCATCTATATGTACTCTTATCTCATAATCACCGGACTCTATATTATTCATTAGATTCTGTTTGATTAAATCATAAGTTGTGCCTTCGGGATTTGATATTACTCTTTTGCTGATAAGTTTGTTGCTATCCTTGTATAAATCAATATCAAGTGTTAAAGTATCCAAATCAATATCATTAACTATAATATTAGCGCAGACATTATCTCCTTCGTATATATAACTTGGTTCAGTAGATTGAATAATTACTGTAGGTGGTGTATTATGAGTAAATTCAAAAATATTATCTTGGGTTTCCTGATTATTGTTTGGGGTTCTAGCTGTAAATCTAGCTGTATAAAAATCATCTTCTATATATTTTCTTTCTTCTTTATAAGTTAAAGACCAATATTTCTTGTCACCTTCTGTTTTGATACAGGATAAATTTCTTGTGCGTTCATATATGGTATCCTTAAATAGGGTGATAGTGACGGTATTTACATATTTAGAGGTACTAGCTTCTATTAAAGTTTCCCTGTCATAGGTAATTTTATCTTTTTGAATTGTTCCCTCTAAATCTACAGGAGTTTCCACTCTTACAGTAAAATCCTTACTCCTTTTATTATTACTATTATTGCTATCAACGGCAAAAAGTTTAAATAGATAATAACCGTCGGGTAATGTTGAAGGAATATTATAAATGACATCATTCCAATTATAATTTTGACCATTTTTAATTGCATATGATGTAATGGTTTTGTTTGGTGTTTTGATTGTGTTTCCATTGTACATAGCCATTTCTATATGATGACTATATGGAAATCTAGTCTTTATATCATATGCTAAGAGATTTTCCGATGCAGGTATACTGTTCAGACTAAATTTATCTAGAGCAGTTTTTAATTTTGCATCTAATATCTGTGGTGGTGGAGCTGTTGGTAAAGTAAATTCTTTTATACATGGTAAACTCCATGTGTTTTCTAAGTCTTTTACAATGTATTCAACAGTATATGTTGCCCCTGGTTTCAGATTATCAGGGATTTTGTAATATTTTTCTATAGGACGTGTTTTGTCCCAATATACAATTTTACGTTCTATGATACCTTTTTGTGGATGGCTGTATTGATGGTCTAGGTCATACGACCCGTCTTCCCATGTTGTTTCATATACTTTAGTAGCCGGATTGTATATCCAATCTAAGTTAAACTGTGCAATGGGTTTACGGTGGATATTGATTGAAGTCATGAATACATTGGAATATAATTCATCATCCTCATAACCAGTGATACTGTCCTTTACCCTATGATAAATATCTAATCGTCCAGTTTTATCAAGGATAGTTGGTTTGGTTGCTATCCATTCTTCATCTTCATTGTATTGTGATTTACCGTAACTGAACATTCCTAGGGAGTTATCATAGTAGTTTGGATTATGGATGTATTGGAATCCGTTTTCTTTTAACTCGTCCTCTTCTGTTTCTAATTCTACCGTTTCAATGTTGACACTGCTTCCTAGTTCCACTAAATAATCAGAAGAAAAAGGATTATCTTCAATAATATCATCTAAGACGTTATTAATGCTACCTAAAATATCATCAGCACTATAGTAATGATTATATAAGCTGTACTGGCTCTTTATGCTATTATTACCTATAAGTGTTACATTGAAATCATGCTCTTTAGCCAAGTCCTCAAATTCCTTAATTGGTGTTAATCTGTTTTTATGTTCAGATGGTGGAGTTGTATTAATGCCATTTTCTGATACATAAATGATATACTTGTCGGCTTCACTCCTAAAATTTTCAACAGGTGGTTTTTGACGAACATACTTGTAGATATTACCGCTGTAATATCCAGTATAATTATTAACTTTTCTATTATCAGAATGCCATACATCAACGCTGCTGCAAACATTTTTCGTACGTGTACGAAATTCATAGTTTCCACAATCCCAAGCACCATACATTTCTACTAGTTCTTCATAAGAATAGTAATCACAGTGATAATATTTATATCGTTCAGTAACCGTATGGCATTCTTCCTCTGTAGTATAATAACCAAAATCATGCCAGTACCAGTTGTTAACTACATTAGTTTGATTTAGTGTTCCTGAATAGCCACTACTAGAGTATGGTATAGAATTTTGAGGGTATGTACTTCCAGTATTTTTACTTGTACTGGCAGGAGTAGAATATTCATAACATTTCATATCCCATATCTTAATAATAGGGTTAATACCTTGGGAACGTAAGTAATTGTTATAATCTATCCTCTTGCTTTTAATATCAGCCTTTTTGCTGTCTGTAAGATTCTTGTCTAAGGAGATAATAACGTCTACTTGTGGGAAGTTATAAGGTATATCTAAATGAACTTCGGTTAAAGGTCTTAGATTCTCCACAAAAAAGTCTCTTATAACTTCATTAGTTCTTTTTTCTGTACCATCTAACCATTTAATTAAGGTTTCCTCTCCGAAGCTTTCTTCAGCTGTTATAATAGCTCTGTAGTGTCCAAGCTCTGTTGGTGTATAACTAAAATCATCTGTTAAAGTTGTATTAAGTACCTCTTTTTCATAAGTACCATCTTTGTCTTGGTCTTTTAAAATCTTAATTTGCTTGTTAATTATGGTATCCCCATCTATAGATTCAGCACCAAACTCCATTGATAAAGCTTCACTTCTTGATAGATAATTATTCCATATATCAAAATTCATAGCTGGTTTATGGTCTTTCGTCACAACCAAAGGAAGATTATAGGTACTGCTTCTACCTGACCTATTGGTAGCTGTACAACTAATCTGATAAATACCTTCCCTAGAACTTTGAAATATGTGATTTTCTTCTTGCCGTTCATAATTTAACTTATTCATATCACTACCGTTCAAGGCTGTTATCTCGTATGTATAGCTTGTAGGATAGTGTTGCAACAAGTAAGGGTCGTTAGCAGTATCAGATGTATTAAGTACTCCAAATTTACGATTTTCTTTCTGTGTTCCTTGTAATGTAAGCTGTGCTTTTGGTTTAGTATTATATACTGTTACCCACTTCTGAACATGACTTTCAACATCATCTGAACTAGTTGCAGCTACCTCTATGAAGTGAACTTCTGTATTATTATCACTCTCTATTGCACCAAAAGTAAAACCACCATTGAAAAAATCATTTACAGATACATTTATTGGTGTACCATCTATAGTCACCTTCAATAAGTTAATATCTTCTGCTTTCATATCACCTATGGTTGCACCATATGGTTCAATATCAAAAACCTTTCTTGGTAACTCTACATCAATTTCAACGGTCTTTTGGGGTGTGTATGCCTTCATTACATACACATTTTTATCATATTCAGCACTTCTTTTACTATCATATACAGTTTGTTTTACATGTATTTTATATTTTTCTTTGTTTTTATCTTTTGCCATATTATATAACAGATTATTTATTGTTTGATTGTCTATAGAAGAATTATTATATTCTTTTACAACTTTTGCTCCATCTTCTCCAGTAAGTTCAAATTTGTATTTTTTAATGTCACCTACTGATAAGTCCTGGTATTTGAAGTTATCAGCTTTTAAAGGGGTGGTATCATTCCAATTAACCACTGATGCTACACTGAATTTACATACTAAATCATCACTTTTATTGAACGGGATTACGAATTTATCAAGCTTTCTCTTATTAACTTTGTCGGTATCATCATCATAAGCATTGTCTGATTGTGGTTTCCCATAAGAAACACTTGCTATTCCACTAACCGTATAGTTTCCGTTATCTGAAATTATATTACGTGGTATATCAAGGGAAACAGTACCCTTATAGGTGTTGGTAGCACTGTTTCCGTCAAATGTATATGTAGTGTCATTTAATTGCAAATTGTAGTGACTAATATCCCTACGAGTATAATATATTTCACGCTCAATAACGTTATTGTAATAAGCTTCATCTTGTAAGGTTATTGTTACATCAACATTCACCTTGACCTCATCTTCTCCAGGATTAATGATGTACTTTCCTTTATTAAGTATGTTAATATCTAGCGTAACAGGGGTCTGCTTACGTCCTGTACGCTTTTTAAGGGTGAATGTCTGATACCAATAACCAGTACGGTTTTTGTGCCACATTTTGGCTTCGCCATAGCTATACAAGGTGGAAGGTGTAAGCACGTTAGCGTAATCATAGGCATTTTGACTTGATGGGTTGCTACCGTTCTTAATTTCAAAAGGGAGTCCCTCATTAATCCATTCTTGGATTTCTTGCCTATTATTACTGATAGCTTCATCATTCCAACCACTTATCTCGCCATCTTGTTTTTTGGCTAAGATAGGATTCGCCCAGTAATGATACTGCCATGTCTTTTGCTCTGCTTTTCGGGTACTAGCTTCATCTACTGGAAAGGACTTGTTTGTGTGACGGATTCCATCTACAGTGTATCCATGATAACGGTACTCTCCTTTTATTCCGTCCCTTGTATAGTAAGGTGTTGTAATACTTGGATCGGGGTTTTCGGTGTAATTCTTAAAATCATTATCTGGTACATAACCATAGTGACCATAAACACCAATATTTTTGTCAACCCATAATTCTGTATTAAACCATAGCTTTGTTTCTTTTCCACTTATATTGATTTTTATATAAGGCTTATTTTTATAATCAGGTGGCAAAGATAGGGTTTCAAAGGGTATTTGCCCCGACATATACTCATAACTCAATGGGTTGCTGTTCGCTATAGCGAACGTTTTATATCTAATACTTGTAAATAAGATACTAAATATAAACATCATTAAGCCTAATTTTCTGAATGTATTTTTCAATTTCTTCACCTCTATTTATAGCTTTCAATTCTTTAGTTTGAAACTTGGTGATACAATAGTTAATACTTCAAATTTATAACTTGCATAGATAATTCATTGGTTTTATCAAGTTCATTAACATAATGTAGACACCATAAAGACCAATACATTATATAAAGTTTTTTACCTTTAAAATCATCTAAATTATATACTTTCCGTTTATATCTTAGAATGAGAGTTTAGATGCTATTTATTCCATTTTTTTAAAAAATCAGGTGCATTTTCCTCTACAGGATAGAAATGCTCAACTTTTCCACCTTTAATTGTAATATCAAAGGATATTCTATGGTCTTTGTCAACTTCAATGTACATTTCTCTATCATTCATCTTTATGGTGTAACGGTATCTATCCACGTCCATATTTTCAGCTATTTGTAATATTTCTTTTATGGTGTCTTTCATGACTTGAAAGTTGTTTTCGTACAAGTAATAAATCATTGTATCAAACATTTTTTCATATTTAGTAAAGCGTTCCATGTAGGTCATGTCATGTATTTTGTAATATAGTGAAATACCGTAAGCACTAGGGGTCTTATGTTTACTATGTTTGACACAAAAACCAACTTCTTTATTTTCTATAATGTCTATATCGTAATCGTCTACTGTTCTATCAACAGTATCTACGCAATCATAAATAATACCTAATGGGTGTTCATTTTTGCCCGATTGAGCTAAATGTACATACCCTGTATTATCCTGATATACCTTATCCATTGCATACAATAGCTGTAAAGCTGTAACCTCTCCAGTAGGACATTCATAGACTCTATACTTATGCTTTACCTCTGTAGCTATACGTTCATCTTGATTTTTATAATCTCTATAACGTATTACATCAAAGTACATCTTTCCATCAGCATCTTTCATAATATCATTTTCTGTAATCATTGGTGGAATAAATATAGGCTTTCTATAAGATTTATCTAATAATCTTACTATTACCGTAACAGCTTCAGCTCTAGTAGCATTACCCTTAGGGTCAAAACCATCAGGCTTACCAGTAATTAGACCAATGCTATAACAGTCTACAACGTTTTTCTGATATTTACTTTCAATAATATTAAAGTCAAGAATACAACTTTTTATAAAATCCAAGTTTTGCTCTTTGTTTTCATTCTCCATATCTTCAATCTGTCCAAGCGCCCTAGTAGTAATACTCGCCATTTCCTCACGACTAATAATTCTATTATATCTATCAAATTGTCCATCCTGAACAATAGATAACTCCAATGCCTTATTTATATAATTAGTAGCCCAATAACCTTCTGCATTCTTAATATCCGTATAACCTAAACCAGTCACAACAAGTTTGATAAAAGCATCAACATTAATATTCTTATCTGGTTTAAATGAACTATCTTCATACCCATCAACAATACCTAATCCAACTAATTTTTCAATATTATCCTTAGCCCAATGACTATTAAGTACATCATTAAAATAAACATCATCTACTGCTTTTACACACGTAGTGTTTGAGATCATAAGTGCCATAGTAAGTACTAATATTACTTTTTTCATAAATTATCATCCTTTGTATGTTTGATTTTTTTAATATAATTATCTATTGTTTACTCCATATTACTAAACTCTTTTATAATATTAGAGTTCGTTTCATGTCCTAAAACCCTTTTTACTATTAAACCATCTTTATTGATATAAACTGAAGTTGGATAAGCTGTTACATCACACGATTTAACAATTTTCCCATTTTCATCAAGAAGAACAGTTATATTTTTATAATCTAAATTATCAAACCAAGATATAAAGTCTTCTTCACTCTTTTCCCCTTTATAGCCTGGCGAAACTATAGTTAGTACCACAAAATTACTTTCTTTTTCCGATAATGAATCTATTTCATCAAGTCCATTTACACAGTGGGAACACCAAGATGACCAAAACTGAATAAAAACTTTTTTACCCTTATAATCTTTTAGATTATGAATCTTACCATTAATGTCTTTCAAAGAAAAACAAGGTGCAGATTCACTTATTTGTTCATCATTAGATGATTCATTTTTCTCTATATGCTCTATGTTTCCACCTTTAATTGTTACATCAATGGACACACTTTGCTCTTTATCAATCACAACGTACATTTCCCTATTATTTAGATTAATGATATAGCTGTATTTATCTACATCCATGTTATCTGCATAGGTCAATATCTCAAGAAACTTTTCTTTTATTACAGGAAAATTATTATCATATAGATATAAAAGTATGGTATCAAACATTTCTTGATATTTATAATATCTATCCATGTAAGACATATGGTGTGTTGTATGATTCAAAGAAATATTGTAAGAACTGATAGTATCATGTTTGCTGTGTTTTATACAAAACTCAACTTCTGAATTATTAACCAGATCCACAAGTTCATAAGAGTTTTCAATTTTATCAATACAATTATACTTGATTCCAATAGGATGTGAATCTTTTCCTAATTGTTGGAGATATACATAACCATTATTTTTCTGATAAACTTTATCCATAGCATACAATAGTTGTAATGCTGTAATTTCACCATTAGGACATTCTGATATTCTACAGACACCTTTTTTACCCTTTTTACTATTTTTATAATTATTGTATCTACCGAAATCAAAATACATTCTATTGTTTTCATCTTTCTTAATATCACTTTCAGTAATCACTGGCGGTATAATAATCGGTTTACGATAATCCTTATCCAATAACCGTAAAATTACCGTAACAGCATCAGCTCTGGTAGCATTGCTTTTAGGGTCAAATCCACTCGATTTTCCAGTTACTAATCCATAATAATAACTTTCTACTACATCCTGTAAATACTTATCAGCTATATTATAAAAGTCACGAATATTATTTTTTATAAAGACAAAATCATTTTGAATATCATCTTTGTCTTCAACGTATCCAAGTGCCTTGATTGTAATGCTAGCCATTTCTTCCCTTGTTATACTCCGCTCATAAGTGTCAAATTGTCCCTTATCAATAATGGATAATTCTAATGCTTTGTTTATATAATTTGTTGCCCAATAACCATCAGCATTTTTAATATTTGTAAAACCAATAGCAGTAACAGTAAGTTTAATAAAAGCATCAACATTTATATTATCCTTTGGTCTGAAAGTTCCGTCTTTGAAGCCATTTACAATACCTGTTTCCACTAATTTTTCAATACTATCTTTAGCCCAATAATCTTTAGCTACATCAGTAAAAAATATGGTTGCATTTACATATGTAGTGTTAACAAGCATAAATATTAATGTAATGAACAATACCGTTTTTTTCATATCCTTCATCCTTTATCATTTTTTTATTTACTCCTTAATTAACTTCTTATTGATTAATCCTATTAATTATAAACTTGCAATTTTTTATGTTATTCATCATTATTAGACATAATGTACTGTTATTTTAATATATCTAACAAATCTTTTCAATGAAATATTTTAAAATTTTTAGAATTAGGTTAATAAAATCATATTGCAATGTACAAAAAGTAGTAAAAAGGCGAAAAAATACATTATTATTTAAAAAACACTAAAAATATATTGCAAAACTACATAATCTGATATATAATACCAGTATGTTACAAAAGAATACAAAGAAATACAATTAATTTAATTAGTACAATAAATATAACTAATAAAATAAATAAAATACATAAATGTCATAGAGGGGAATATTTTATTTATTAGTAATAATGTCGTTGCAAATCTATTATATTTTAATATTGTGTCTATTAATCAATTATCTTTAAGATAAGGCAGGTAAATTATATGGTAGGAAGAATCTATTTTGACAAGTACCGTGTGATTAAAGAAATTGGTAAAGGCGGCATGAGTAATGTTTTCTTGGCAGAGAACATTAAGCTTGGTAATAGATGGGCTATTAAAAGAATCAAAAAAAGTGGTAGTCCCATTAATTTATTAGCTGAACCAAGCATATTAAAAGATCTAAATCATCCATTAATTCCACAAATAGTAGATATAGAGGAAGATACAGAGTATCTATATATTATTGAAGAATATGTAGAGGGTATTAATCTGCAAGAATATAAAAATCAGAATGGAGACATTAATGAAAATATTATTGTCGATTTTGCTGTCCAGATGTGTTATGTACTGGAGTATCTACATTCAAGGAAACCATACCCAATAATATATCGAGATATGAAACCAGGTAATATAATGCTTACTGAAGGAAACAAAATAAAATTTGTTGATTTTGGAATAGCTAGAGAATATAAATACAGCTCTAATACAGATACGGTATTAATAGGTACCAGGGGCTATGCAGCACCAGAACAATATGGATTGGGGCAAAGTGACATTAGAACTGATATCTATAGTTTTGGCGTAACGTTATATTATCTAATATCTGGCAATAACCTATCTTCACCCTATAAAGTTTTATCTCTAGAAGAATACGGTAATTATTCAGATTCATTAGAAAATATAATTGAAAAATGTATAAGGATACAGCCAGATGAAAGATATCAATCTGTCACTGAGATAAAAGAAGAATTAATTCAGATGATAGATACAAAGAAATCACAGGTACAAAGGGTATATTCAGTTATTAAACAGAAGACTATAGGAGTTATGGCACTAACAAAAAGAGCAGGATCAACTTTTTTTGCAACTAATCTAGCAGCAGCATTAGGGGATAAAAATCTCCTTATATCACTAATAGAATTACCCTATGATAACCCTTATATCTATGATATGGTAGGAATTTCTAATTATAGTGAATTAACATATTATTCTATTCTCAACGAAATTAATAACAATAAAAATGTTCAGAGGGATAGGATAACAACTATCAACAATATCATGTATCTTGTAAGGGATCCTACTAGAGGTAAGATAGATAATTGGGACGATAATAAAACCATGAAGTTGATATATTCAGCAAAAGAATCTTTGATTTCCATAGTTGATATAGGTCATAACTATGACAAAATAGAAAGTCTTCTACCGGAATTTGATTTGATATATGTCATATATGATGCTATGCCACCAGATTTGATGGCTAACTATGGTGTACTGGAAAAGATAGAGACTCATAATAGAAAGGGTAATAACATCAGGTACGTTCTTAATAATGACAATGCTGGTATTAACAGAAGAAGTCTTAATAACTATCTTGGCATAAAACCTAATGTAACAATACCTAGGTTACCAGCAGAATTAATGTATAAAAGTGCATATAAAAAGAAGTTTCCATATCAAGAGAAAAAACTCAAAAGTATATTTGATGATGAATTCGTATCAGTATATAGTGAACTGTTACCAAAAGAACTCAATAATAAAAAACATAGAAGAAAATTATTTGGGTAGTTATTAACTTAAGATTTTACTAGAAGGAGGACGGAAATGAAAAACTTTATGAAAGGTTTAGTGGGGATTATTTTAATCGTAATCGCCATTGGCTCTATATTCTATTGGGAGGTGTATGGTAGAGAAAGTCTGTTATTCAAAGATATAGTAGTTCTTACCAAAGATGTGAATAAGAATGAAGTAATAACAAAAGATATGGTTCAGATTCAAAAGAGAGAAGAAAGTACTCTAATCGACAAAGTTATCTTAGACCCCAATAAAATAATAGGAAAAGCAGCAAACAACTATATTCCAAAAGGAGTTCAACTAGTAGAAAAATATTTTGAAAACCCTAACTTGGTTCTTGATGAAGATGAATACATATTTAAGATTCCATTAGAATGGATAAAAGCTTTTCCAGATTCCCTTAGAAGGGGAGATGAGATTTATTTTTACGAAGTAAGTAAAGGGACTGAGAATTATAACTCCACTGAAGGAGAAATAGCAATAAATAATAAAAAAGCTTTAGAAAAAGACCCTATAACAAATGCTACGGTTGCATATGTAAAAGATAGTGCTAACAGAGAGGTTATCACTCTTAGTGATGAAGAAAGATATAATGGGTCAAGTAAAATCAACGAGATAGAAATAATTACTGATTTAGAAACAGTTAATCTATTAAGGGATTCAGTTAATAATGATAAAGTATTCATTATTATGTACCAGTAGATTAGATTGTTCAATCTCTAATGTGTTACATAAAATGGGAGGCAGCTATGGCTACTAACAACTACAGAATACATTTAATATCCAACAACGAGAATCTAAGAAGAAAATTATATAATGTCAATTACTTTGAAGAAGTAACTAGGAGTATATCTTTAGATGGGATAAAGGAAGATATTGTTATCATAGACGATAGAATAATAGGTGTAAATGATCTATTAGAAAAAAGAGATAATATATCTTCAAAATATATTTTCTATCAAGTATCAAATGACAACTTCAAGTTTTCAACAAAAAGCATTTTAGAATCCAATGATATAAAACTTATTCAGCCTTATATGACAGATGAGAATATAGTTGAATATGTTTGTTCGGAAGTAATTAAAAAATATAGATTCACTGTTAATAAGAATATAGTTACCTTTTTTGGTGCTGATTCAAAAGTAGGAACAACTCAAATAGCTCAAAGCATAGCCGAAAAGATAATAGATAAATCCTATGCAAGAGTTTGCCTCATATTTCTTGATGGAGAAGCAGGAACTGATTACATAAATATTAATTTCAGAAATAATATAGATACCATTAAGATAAAATTGATATCAGAATTGGCAACAGTAGATGAGATATTTGATATTGCTGAAAAAGTAAAAGATAACTTATATATTATAGAAGGAACTAAATCCATACTGTATAGAAAAGAATACCAGCCAGAAAATATTTCCTACCTACTTAATATATTATCATTAGCATGTGACCTTGTAGTGGTTGATGCAGGTAGCTGCATAGATAGAGCCATGCCTATAACGGCACTAACTTCTACTAATCATAGGTATCTAGTGACCACCCAGCAGGCTAACAGTCTAAGGAGATATATGGAAAAGAAGCCTATTCTGGATAGATTATCCCTAGATGATTTCCAAGTCATAGTGAATAAACATATGGCTGATGGCTCATTATTAACTACTTACGATGTTGCAAAAGCATATGGACACCCTTATCTGTCGAAGATTGAGTTCTCTAAGTATGCTTTGCAAGCTGAAAATGATAAGAAAGCTCTGATTCATTATAATGATAAAGAAGTCAACAAAGATTTTAATAAATTGGCTGATATCATTATAGAACAGCTTAATCTAAGTAAAAAGGAAACTCCTAGAAAAAGAAAATGGCTTGGCATGCAAGGAGTGGGATAACATTATGAATAGTTTATTAGCTGAAAAGATAGATTTCTACAACAAAAGAGAAGTAAAAGAATTTGACCTAGAAGAATACATATATTCTGTTACAGGTGAAAAAAGAGAAGAGATAATAAATATTACTAGAGATGAATTAACAAGATTTCAAATACTCTGTGATACAATCTTTGCATACTTTCATTCAGGATGGGAACGTGAAGGCTTAGAAACCAGTACTCTGATAAGACAGAAAAACGCTATTCTAGGTAAAGAACTGGAAGTTAAGTATTTTAAAGATAATATAGAGGATTATCTTAAGAGAAACAATAAAGTCATGGAGTGGTATCCCAATTGGTACATGGATATAGTTGATGCCATTTATCAAGAATGTTGGGGATTAGGTGGTATTGCCCAGTGGAAATACAGTAAGAAATATGCTTTATCCCAATCTGCAAAAGTAATAGGCAACAAAATATATTTTATGGAAAATGGTAAGATGAAATTACAGCAGCAGACCATATCAGACGATAGAAGAAAACAACTAATAAAAGCACTATTACTAAATGAAAAAAATATACATTACAACGAAAAACATGCAGAAGTATCAATGCATGATGGAACCAGAATAACCATATACGGTGAGAAATTAGTCAAGGAAAATCTAGAAGTCATCATTTTCAGAAAGTACATTATACCCAAGTTGTCCTTTGAAGAACAGGCTAAGAGAAATACTATACCTCATGAAGTCATACCTATGTTAAAAAATATGGTTGACGTAGGATATAATGTGATATTTACTGGTGCTGTTAGAACTGGTAAAACAACTTTCTTAGAGACTTGGCAGATGTATGAAGATACTACTTTGGAAGGTGTTATGATTGAAACAGGAGCAGAGATTCCAGCACATAAGCTTCAACCCTACGCTCCAATCATTCAATTGATAGCAGATGATGATGAACTGGGAAATATAATGAAACAGGTACTCAGGTCTGATGCAGATTACATTATTTCAGCTGAAGCAAGAGATGGACGAGCTCTTAATGTATCAATGAGAGCAGCTAACAAGGGAACTAGAAGATGTAAGACTACATATCATACTACTGACCCGACAGATATCTGCTATGATATTGCCGATGAAATAGTCAAGTTTTATGGTGGCGATCTGTATAATACCATATTTAAAGTAGCAAAATCTTTTCATTACGTTTTTCACTTTATCCAGTTAGCGGACAAAAGCAAGAAGAGATTAAAAGGTATATACGAAATAAGATTCAATCGTTATGACCATAAGATAAGTATTCATCAAATATGTAAATATGATTACAGCAGTGATAGCTGGCAGTTCAAATATGACATAGGCGATGATAAGAAAGAAATAGGTCATGAAGAAGATAAAAAAGCCTTAACTAATTTTGAGAATGAACTAAAAAAGATGGAACAAATGTATCCTTACAAAAACTATATGGTTTATGAACCTAGATATGATAGCTTAAGAGGTGTAGACAAATGATAAATACAGTGGTTACATTAATAAAAATATTTTTGTATTGTATGGTGATAGTTGGTATCTGGATGATTTTTTCTAATTATATACTGTATTTTCTCAAAGTAATCAAACCTAGAAAAACCTTTAGAAACAATACTCAGGTCTCTTCTTCCAATATGTACAAACATATTAAGAAACTAATATTAATTGTATATGGAAAAGATGATGATAAAAAAGTATCTACCTTCTATTTAATCAGTATACTATTGTTTTTCCTTACTTTTTTAGTGGTAATACAGAGAACCTCACTAATCAGAAGCTTGGTTTTTGCCATTATCCTATCTCTGGTACCCTATCTATTTTTAAGATTGCAGTTAAAACAGATAAGGGTAGAAGGAAGCTATGAAGCTGATATATTAATTAATGAATTCCTGAATCAGTACAAATTGAATAATCAGAACATATATGATTCAATTGATGAAACAATTGTAAAAATGAAAGAAGCGCCAGTTATGAAACGACAACTCTTTATTATGTCGTTAAAGCTTAAGGAATATAGAAGAGATGAACAGTTGGAAGAGTTAATAGAGAACTTCGTTTATGCTGTAGGTACAGAATGGATTATATTATTGGCCAACAATATATATATTGGCATAACTGATAACATTGATATTACTACAGGACTTGAAGACATTCAGAAAGAAATAAAACAAGCTATTGCTGATAAAGAAAGAGAAAAGAGAATAAACCTAGAAAGTGTCAGCATAGTAAGATATCTGACACCAGTATTATACATACTATCTATAATACTTGCTAACATTGTATTCAATATCTCCTTTAGAGAGTTTTTGGATTATCAGATTAATACACGTACAGGTTTCAACTATTTTATGCTTATTGTAATAATGACTATATTCAATAGCAGTTTACTTATATTAATGAAGAAACAGAAATTTGATATTTAAAAAGAACAGAGAATAGGAGCTAAAATGAAATTTAATATTACTATACTATATTATTGTTTTATTCTTACCTTATTATATGTTGCTTGGATAGTATTTAAGAGTATGAGGAAAAAGAAGAATTACAACTATGCCTTTCGTCAACCTAAAATGAAATTTACCAAAAGCAATTATTCAAAAGAAGAAATAAATACTGCATTTACAGATGCTGGAATCAATATAACAACAGACAAATATAACAATTTGAGATTAATCATATTTTTAACCACTGTCATACTTACATGTATTTCTTATCATGGCAGCAGATTGCCCATAGTCCTTGCATTATGGTCGACAGCCTACCTAATATCAGCACCAGTCATAAGGTTAGGGAAAAAAGACAGTCCATTTATGCTGGTAATCAAAATGATTAAAACTATGCAGAACAAGAAGAAGGACACAGAAATATACAGGATTCTTATTCAGCTGAAAAATATAGCCATAACTCAGCAAGATAAACCATATAGTGCTGATTATACTATTAATCAATTGATAAAATTTTCTAAGCTGACAAGAAATGCTTTAATCAATTTCTTGATGTATTATAACCTAGGAAAAGAAGATGAAGCTTATAAAAAGTTTACAAAAGATATAAATACCCAAATGGGAAATGACATAGGAATGATTCTATTGAAACTAGATAAACTTAATCCTACAGAGTTGATAGAGCAGATAGATATTATAAAAGAAAGAAATAGGGAGAAACACATTACAGAAAAACATAGAAAGCAAAATGCCATCTCAGATTTAATTTATCTTCCTATTATAATACCTGTATTTATATTATTTCTTAACTTTATCATGATAACCGTTTGGATTCCTAGGATAGAGAAAGTAATATTTTTAAATTAATTATTAATTTCATACTACAAAGCCCGTGTAGACAAAGAGAATTTGTTTAATAAATTATTGCTAACTTTATAGCAATTATATAATTCAACTTATATAAAAATGAAAATAAGTAATATGAAATGGAGGAAATATAATGAAAGATTTTTTAATCCTATGTGCAAAAGTAGCTTTAGGGATATTTATTGGTTTTGTTTTAATATTTGGTGGAGCAAATTCACTTAAAGATAAAGCCGGTGATGTTAATGGAAAAGCAGGTAGCGTAATTGATAGTATTTCACTTACATCAACAACTACTACACCTAATACTTCAGATTAATGAAAGGATTGTTAAACTAATTGAAAGACTTCATAATAATGTGTGCCAAAATAGCCCTTGGAATATTTATAGCCGGAGCATTGATATTAGGTACTATCAAAGGTTCTGCTAATAATAGTCTACTACACAAAACAAAGAATGTAATGCAGCAGAATTTAGATTTCCAAAAGAATTACCCATAAAAATAAATTAAGTAAAGATTATTGTATGAGTTATTATATTAACTCATACAATTACTATTATTATTAAAGAAAATAATATACGAACAACAACTAATCATAATAAATATAAGCATCAATAATCACTAATCATAAAATAATAACCTATCAAATCACTAAAAATATGCAAAAAGGGGATATGGATAAAAATGAAAGATTTTATAGTTCTGATTGCAGTATTAATAATTCTATTACCATTCCCACTGCAATACGCATTAGAAGAATATAACCATAATCAAAAATCAGAAATACAATCATATGTATATACTGCAAAAGAAAAAGCTAAGCAAGAAGGTTATTTCACACCTGAGATAAAGGAACAATTAATTGATAACATTACTAAAACCTTCCATATAGAAGAAAGTGATGTACATATAACAACAGAGAAAGTACGTAAATATAGGCAGAGCAAATTCAATGAGGATAATCTTATATATTATAAAATTGAAGTGCCCATAAGAAAAATAATAGCCGTTCCCATATTATGGGGAATTGGTAATGACGAAAACAAAACAATGTATACGATAGAAGGGTATGCTGCAAGTGAGGCGATACAATAATGAAACCATTCATATTTACACTTGCCATGCTAATATTGTTTTCAATCTTCCTAACGTATCAAACAGATAATAATACCTACAACAGACAACTGGAAAAACTAAAGCAGGTTGCTGACGAATGTTCTGCGGCAGCAGGACTTTTCTATGATGAAGAAGCTTTTTCAGCAGGATTAACCATCTATAATCAGGAAGAGGGTAAAAAAGCCATAGAGTATATCATAAAAAAGAATCTAGACTTAGTAGATGAACACTCACCTTCAGACAGAAGTTATTGGAATGATGCTATTAATTATAAAGTAGTATTTTTTGACAACAGTAATACTGTCTTCCCCCATTCCTATACAGATGACCTAAATAGATTCACCAAGCTTATAGCAGAACCTACTATAATAGTAGAGATCAATGCTGGGAAACCACCTTTTAGATTAAAATTCCTTCAATTGAAAAATGCCGTAAGATCATCTGCTTATGAATATTTGGAAAGGTGATTAATAGACAAAAAAGAAGATAGACAATCAACTAACTGTGACACTTATGATGAATTAATCACAGCTAGAAATATTTAATTAAAATGTAATAAAAGTTAGAATAAATGCAAGTTTTCAAGGATAATTATTTTAATATTGATAAAAAATTTACAAATATATTAAGCCATTTACTTGAAAACCAAACAATAACAAGAATTTCATTAAAATAAGGGTAATAAGCTCTAATATATTTGGTTTACATTGTTAAAAAAATAACCGTGCATACAATATACTTACTATTGACATTAGGTATATATTAGTGTTACACTAACAATGTTGAAAATTGTTTAAAAAAATTTAATTATATATAAGGAGGGAACTTGTCAATGGGTAATATGTTAGAAATTCGTTGGCATGGTCGAGGCGGACAAGGTGCTAAAACAGCATCATTATTGTTAGCTGAGGCTGCGTTCGACACAGGAAAATTCATCCAAGGCTTCCCAGAATACGGTCCAGAGCGTATGGGAGCACCTATCACTGCATACAATCGTATAAGTGATGAAAGATGTCCAATTCATTCAAACATTTATGAACCTGATTATGTAGTAGTTGTAGACGAAACATTAATCGATGTAGTTGATGTAACTGCAGGTCTAAAAGAAACCGGTGGTATCATCATTAATACATCAAAGACACCAGAAGAAGTAAAATCTAAGTTAAAAGGTTACAAAGGTGGAGTATACACAATTGATGCTAGAGAAATCTCTATGGCAACTCTTGGAAGATATTTCCCTAATACACCTATGCTTGCAGCAGTAGTAAAAGTAGCAAAGATCATGGATGAAGATACATTGATTCAATCAATGGAAAAATCATTCCATCACAAATTTGCTAATAAACCACATGTAATTGCTCCTAACATGGAAGCATTAAAGAAATCACTATCGGAGGTGAAAGGTGCATGAGTAAAAAATTCGAACATGATATAGTGCCAGCTTATACGCCTTGGCAAGAGACAACTCCAGGTGGTGTTATAACTGAGTCAGGAAACGCTAATTATTTTAAAACTGGTGACTGGAGAGCTATGAAACCTATCTGGAATTCAGATAAGTGTAAACAATGTTTACTATGTTTCCCAGTATGTCCAGATGCATCAATTATAGTTAAAGATAAAAAAATGACTGGAATAGATTACGATCATTGTAAAGGTTGTGGAGTTTGTGTTAAAACTTGTCCTTTCAATGCATTCGATTTTGTACCAGAAGGTGAATAATAGATAGGAGGGAAATGAAGATATGGCAATTCGTGATAAATTATCAGGTAACGAGGCTGTAGCCATTGCGATGAGACAAATTAATCCTGATGTAGTAGCAGCATTCCCAATTACTCCATCAACAGAAGTACCTCAATACTTCTCAGCATTTGTTGCAAATGGTCAAGTAGATACAGAATTCGTTCCTGTAGAATCAGAACATTCAGCTATGTCAGCTTGTATCGGAGCAGGAACTGCAGGTGCAAGAACAATGACAGCAACATCAGCCAATGGTTTAGCATTAATGTGGGAAATGTTATATATCGCTGCATCATGTAAATTACCAATGGTATTATCAGTAGTTAACCGTGCGTTATCAGGTCCAATCAACATACATAATGATCATTCAGACTCTATGGGTGCTAGAGATTCAGGATGGATTCAAATATATGGAGAAAACAATCAAGAAGCATATGATAACTGTATCATGGCAGTTAGAATCAGTGAAGTAGAAGATGTTCAACTTCCTGTAATGAACTGTTATGATGGATTCATCACTTCTCATGCTGTTGAGAATATTGAACTTCTTGAAGACGAAAAAGTAAAAGATTTCGTTGGTAAATTTGAGCCAATGAATTACTTATTAAACAAAGATGAAGCTATAGCTGTAGGTCCACTAGCTATTACAACTCATTACTTCGAGCACAAACGTCAACAAGCAGAAAGTATGAGAAATGCTAAGAAAGCTATCTTAGAAGTATCAGCTGACTTTGCAAAATTAACTGGTAGAGAGTACGGCTTATTCGAAGAATATAAAATGGAAGATGCTGAAAGAGCAATCGTTGTTATTGGTTCTACAGCAGGAACAGCTAAATTCGTAGTTGACGGACTTAGAGCTAAAGGCGAAAAAGTTGGTTTAATTAAGATTAGAGTATTCCGTCCATTCCCATCAGAAGAACTTGCAAAAGCTTTAGCAGGAGTTAAAGCAGTAGCTGTATTAGACAAATGTGATGGATTCAACGCTAAAGGTGCTCCATTATTCACTGAAACAGTTAGTGCATTATACTATGGTGAAGCAAAACCATTAGCAGTAAACTACATCTATGGTTTAGGTGGTCGTGACGTTAAGACTAATGATATAGATAAAGTATACGCTGATTTAACAGAAATCGTTAATGCTAACAAAGTAGACGATCCTTATCGTTACTTAGGCGTAGTAGAAGCTTAAAATAATTGGAGGTGAAATAGAAGATGGCATATAATTTAAAAGAAACAACACAAAAACCAGAAAGATTAACTGGTGGACATAGAATGTGTGCTGGATGTGGTGCTCCTGTAGTAGTACGTACTATCCTTAGAGCATTAAAAGAAGAAGATCATGCAGTAATTGGATCTGCAACAGGATGTTTAGAGGTTTCTACATTCCTTTATCCTTTTACAGCTTGGAAAGATTCTTTCATCCACTCAGCTTTCGAAAACGCTGGAGCAACAGTTGCCGGTGTAGAAGCTGCTTACACATCACTTAAAAAACAAGGTAAATTAGATGATACTTATAAATTCATAGCTTTTGGTGGAGACGGTGGAACATATGATATCGGAATCCAATCATTATCAGGTGCTATGGAAAGAGGTCATGACATGGTATACGTATGTTATGACAACGGAGCTTACATGAACACTGGTATTCAAAGATCATCAGCTACTCCAAAATATGCTGATACAACAACTTCACCAGCAGGTACAGCAGTACCAGGTAAGCAACAATACAGAAAAGACTTAACTAGAGTTATGATTGCACATGGTATTCCATATGTAGCTCAATCAGCTCCTTTCAAAAATTTCAAAGATTTATATGAAAAAGCTGAAAAAGCTATCTATACTCCAGGCCCAGCATTCCTTAACGTATTAGCTCCATGTCCACGTGGATGGAGATACGAAAGTGACCGTTTAATGGAATTATGTGAAATCGCTGTAGATACTTGCTTCTGGCCATTATATGAAGTAATTAATGGTGAGTACAAGTTAACTTACAAGCCTAAAAAGAAACGTCCAATCAGCGATTGGTTAGAAGCTCAAGGAAGATTCAAGCATGTAGCTAAGAATCCAGAAGTTGTAGCTGAAATCCAACAAGTTATTGACGAAAGATGGGAAACATTATTAAGACTTTGTGGAGAAGAAGCTTAATAGATAATCTTATTATACAATAGGAAAGTTTTAACTTTCTATTTTCCTTGAAATCTTTTATGAGGCGAAGCCTCTTTGTACTTACAATTTAAGCACCAGTCATTTTATGGCTGGTGCTTTTAATATATATTTTATTAACAAATAATGGTTGACTTATTCTGTGTAATGGATACAATAATAATAAAAAACATAACTTTAAGGGTGGGCACATGAAATGAAGACTTTTACCAAAATATGTAATATTTTTGATAGATATAATTATCAAATCATTCCAACAGACAGTAAAAAAGTTAAAATGTATGCAACATTCAATAATAGCAGTTTATATCTAGTAAATATAATATCTCTTGACAGTGCTTATACATTCAGTAAAGAAAAATTTAAAGAGTATAAAGTCATAACTAAAGAACAGTTTGGACATATAGATTCTAATAAAATTATTTTGCTGAATCTAATAATAACAGAAAATGCATTGGACATATATAAAGATGTCAATTATACGCCCGACTTTGATGAAGACCTTATAGATATTAATTGGATCATAGATGAAAATGAAGGAAAGCTTGTTATTCCAAGTATGCAGGTTAACAGTGTAATAGGTATAGAAAAGGACATAAGAAAATTATTAGAAGCTAATGATGAATCATGGGGACCTAAAACCATACAAGAAAGCGCAAGCATACCATATATTACTTATGGTCTTTTAGGTATTAATATTATTTTCTTCATATACATGGAGAAATCAGGAGGAACAACTAACATCCTCAATCTAGTCAAATTTGGTGCTATAGACTATTACTCCTTTTTTACGAAAGGTGAGTATTATAGATTAATCACCTCAATGTTTATTCATATTGGCGCACTTCATCTTTTATATAATATGTTTTCATTATTTATATTTGGAACTAGAATTGAAAAATATATGAATAAATGGGAATATATATTACTATATGGATTATCTGGAATATCTGGAGGTTTACTTAGTATAACAGTAGATTTAATCAACCAAAGACCAGTAATATCTGCTGGAGCTTCAGGAGCTATATATGGACTTATTGGAGCTATCTTAGTCTATTCGAGAGTGTATAAGAAACACATTGGCGGTCTTAATTCATATACAATACTAATAATGTTCATAGTAGGTATAGCTTTTGGTACTATGAATCCAGGAATAAGCAATCTGGCACATCTAGGCGGATTTATTGGTGGTGCACTTGTAGCTTATCTACTAACACTTAGAGAGCAGGCCTAGCCACAAGAATTATTTAATAATTAATTATAACATATGAATAAAACACCCACGCAAAGAGAAAAATAAATACTACAAAATAACTTTTTGCGGTGGTGAATTTATGTTTTTTAGTAAAGAAATTTTACAAAATGAAGCAAGCGTACTATATGAAGACAAAGAAGTGCTTGAAGTACTAAATGACTATTATAACGACTCTTTTAAATGGGAAGATAAGATAAATACTGATAGAGAACACGTATTTAAGATTATTACTAATTATTGTATGAAATTTTATAAAAACAGTCTTATATCAGCTCTTGAAGAAGATTTTTACAATAAATTCATTCTTTTGTTTATGCCAAGTTACAGCCTATCATTGACAGAACAAGAAATTAAACTCACTCTAACTGAACTTAGTAGATTCCTTGAATACATTAACAGTTATCATGGAATCAATTTGCATAAAAGTTATAAAAAAAATTATACCACTAATCTTGATGAGATAACCAGAGTGTACTATATCTTAAGGAAAATACAAAAATATACAGAAGCACCGGTTCTTAGTTTTAACCCTATGATAATTGACATGAATTGTTACAAAAAGAGAAAGAAACATGTAGAGGTATCTAAGAGAGAGATGTACGAGCAAGGATACTTTGAGATTATAGACAAAATTGGTGGAATTATAATTTTGAAGAAAAGAAAATTGAAATCTGGCAATACTTATATTAAAATAAAAGTAGAAAGTTCTCTTGCATCTGACATGAGATGTGGGGACGTGATAAATATGAGAATCAAAAAAAGATTTTTCTACACAACTTGGGATATAATCGATGTAAAAGATTATTATTCTAGTAAGATAAGCAAATGTATTGAATAAAAGTAACCAAGGGGGCATTATATTTTTGTCCCCTTATCACTTAGAGGGAGGACATATGAAGATATTAATCATTTATGCGGGCAATGGGTTGGCTGATGATTTATCGTTGGCAGCAGTGAAACGAATACATACAGTACTTAATGAATTAGAAGTTAATGTAAAACAATGGGATCTTGATTATCAGGACATAACAGAAGAGTTTCTAAGGGAATTATCAATAGCAGAAGGGGTTGTATTAGCAACACCTGTAGAATGGATTGGAATAGGGGGCAGAATGCAGACATTCCTTGATAGATGCTACCATTCAAACCAACAAGAGTTATTTCAAGGGAAATATTTGATGTCTGTAGTATTAACTAAGACAAATGGCGATAGAGATGCTTCTAACTATCTTACAAAATGCTGGGATATGCTAGGAGGCTTAGAAGGTGTAAATGTCTGTGGCAAAATAGAAAACTCTGTAGAACTGGAAACTAATGAAAGAATAATATCAATAATAGATAAAAAAACAGAGGATTTCTATAGGGTTCTTAATCAAAAACGTGATACGTTACCAATAGGTACAGGTTATTCACCAAGAAATATATCTAATGAAATAGAACTTGATAGACCTGATACATTTACCAAGATGAATATTATTGATGAATATGTAGGAGATAACAAGGCTAATAAAATTATCGAAGAAGATCCATTTATAGCCGAACAGAGAAAAGATATATTAGAGATATCCGATTTTCTGAAACAACAGTTGAATCAAAACGATAATTTATCAGGTAATAAATACATAGATAGATTTCTTCAAACATTTATATGTGAAGACCCATCATTTAATTGTACATATAATATAATAATAACGGATCAAAAGAATAAAGACATAATATTAAAGGTAAAAGATAAAAAATTAGCAGGATATATAGGAACTGACTCTTCAGCTGATGTTATAATCAATATTGATACTAATATCCTAGATGAGGTAATAAAGGGTAAGTTAACCATACAGAGAGGTTTTTTAACAGGTAAATTAAAAGCCAAGGGTAATTTTACATTACTATATGAATTTGATAATATATTCGAATTTACTGATTTCTGAGATTGATTCAAAATAAGTAAAACTAGTAGTATTTTTTATTATTTTGTTGATTAATGGTTTTTAATAAATAAGGTGAATTTCATTTAACTAAATTCTGTACATTAGAACTTAGTTATAATAGAAATTCACCATTTATATATTACTTCTGAATAAACATCTGAACGAATACTTTACCGTATCTTGAATCGTTGTATATACCTATACCCACATAATTAAAATCAGTACTCAGTATATTTGCTTTGTGGGATGGACTGCTCATAAGAGAATATTGAGCCGATTCTACAGTGCTATTACCAGCAATATTTTCCCCAGCCATTTTATAATCCACAGAAAAATCCGAAAGCATTTTGAAAGGAGAACCGTAGATAGGCGAATCATGACTGAAATATTTGTTAGTTGATAAATCCTCTGCTTTTATTCTAGCTACTCTCATAAGTTCCATATCTGGCTTATAGCCAGGGAGACCAGCACTCTTACGTTCTGCATTTATTAAATTAATCATTAGGGTTTCTTCCGGTGTTAGATTACCGCTGTATTTATCAGGTTCTTTTGTAGTTGGGGGTGGATTATAATAAGAATGAACACGAGTATAAGTACTTGAAATCAGACCCACTGAACCATCTTTCATATGAATTACATACCAACTGCCAAGTGTGCCAAGAACATCTAGAACATCTCCACGAGATACAGCACCAATCTTTCTGTATGAAGTACTTGGACCTATTCTAACATTAAGTCTATAGGCTGTAACTTCCACCTGTTTTACATTGGTCCATTTAAAAATCAGACCTTTTGCAGTTGATATATTTGTTGCAAAAAAACTAAGTAATAAGATAATAACTAACGATGCCATCATAATTTTAGGTTTATAGATTCGTCTTTTCATACTGTCACTTCCTTCCAATATTATTATGGAATGAACCATGAGAATATATACAACAGGGTGAGTGGAAATTTATTACAAAGCTAAAAAAATGACTTCAATAGATAATATTTATGGAAAGTAATGAGTATATATATAAAATGAATTAAGTATTCAACTTATAAATTGTTTGGTTACACAATACAACAAAATATTTAATTCATCTTATATATAATAAAGGAAGATGGTATAGAAATGGATAATAAAGTTTCAAGGGAATTTATAGAAAGAGAACAACTATTTTTACTCTATGAAAATCTTATTGATGAAGGTTATAACTTATGTACTGGCTATAAAGCTATGCACAACAAAATAATCTCGCATGTAAATAGAAATATCGTACAAGACATAATGAAATCAAAGATAAATCAATGTAATGAATTAATTAATCTATATGACAAATTAAGTTGCAGGAAATATGTAAACAAGAAGATGAATTATGATAAAAAATATAGGTTAGCTCAGATGTTCGCCAAAGAAAGTAATCATGGGGAAGTGCTTAATTATATATATGCCAATACTATGGATTGTGATATAAAACATATGATACAAAAAATCATTAACGATGAAAATCTAATCTTATTTAAATTATTGTACCTGCAAAGCTTGTTCGGTATTAATTGGGAGGCTGATAATAAATGAAGTGCCTTCACCTTCTTTTGTTTCAACTTCAATAGTACCACAGTGCTGCTCAATTATTGATTTTACTATTGGTAATCCAAGACCAGTTCCATTTTCTTTGTAGGTTACAAATGGCTTGAATATTTCATCTATCCTGTCTTCTCTGATACCTGAACCAGTATCGCTGACAGTAATCAATAAAAACGAATCTAAGTAATTGATGTCAACTGTAACAGTACCATTTTCATCAGTAGCCTCTATAGCATTCTTAATCAGATTCATAAAAGCTTCTTTCAGTCTTGTTTTATCACCTGATATGACAGGTAAGTCTTTTGATTTAGTCATATAGAAGTTGATATTCTTGCTATATGCTGATGAATAAAAGTATTTTGCCACAGAATCAAGTAAAGTAGATACATCAACACATGTCTTTTGTATATTGAATGAGTAATTCAAAGTATTAAAATCATTGAGCAATAAACAAATGTAATCAAGTTCTTCATATAAAGAACTCCAATGTATATTCTCTTTGACTTCTGGAGTCTGGACTTCAATAAGTTGTAAAGTACTTCTTATCAATGAAATCGGATTCTTGATTTCATGAACTATTTTTGCTATTATTTCAGGTTTTCTAGTTTGCTGATAGATATTTAACCAATCATCAAGTAATACAGAAAAATTTTCAATAATACTTTTTTCATGATAATTCATTTATCCACCTCCTAACGTTTACTATTGTATCAAAGAAAATCGAATAATACAATGAATAATATGTAAAAAAACTCAATATTTGATAAAATACTAACAAATAATATAATTTATACTAATTAAATATTATAATATTTATATATAACAATAACATATAATATAACCTTTATGATTATAAATGCCTATAATAAATTATTACAAAATTATCCTTGAAAAAAGTTAAAATATAGTTTAGTATAGTTATACAGGCTTGGTATTTATTAACTTAGGTTTTTATCATCGAGGGATATATGTCTTATGAATAATATCTTAGATATAGGCGGATACTTAGATATTGAGAAAATAAGGCATTGGGAAGGAGAAAATATGATTAAACAAAATTGTTTATTCTGCAATGTTGCCAACGGTTCCATGGATTCAGCTACTATTTTCGAAAATAGTGAATTTAAAGTTGTACTTGATCCATATCCAGCAGCAAAAGGGCACACATTGATTATTCCAAAAGAACATATAGAAAACATATATGAACTAGATACTGAATCAGCATCAAGATTATTTGCTCTTGCAACACATATTGCAAAGGTATTGAAGAGTATCTACAATTGCGATGGACTAAACATATTACAGAATAATGGCGAGGCAGCTGGTCAAACAGTATTTCATTTTCATATGCATCTTATACCAAGATATAATAATGATAATGTAAAGATTAAATGGGAAACCATTAAGATTGAAAAAGAAGAGCTGGATGCTATTGCTAAAGAGATTGCAAGCAGGCTATAATATTACTAAGGGCATTTCTATAATAGAAATGCCCTTAATTTAACTAAAATATCATTTTTACTTCACTAACTCATTTATTAGAGTTAAAATGTTTTCAATACCGTTACTTGATTTACTATGATTCATATGATCAATATATTCATTCCTATTATTATATACAGAATCTATGGCTTCCATTACGTTCTTAGGAGTCATATCCTCTTCATTAAGAACATAACTATAACCATGTTTTTTAAAAGAAGCAGCGTTAAGTATCTGGTCGCCTCTACTAGCATTAGCTGGTAATGGTATAAGTACATGAGGTTTCTTTAGAGCTAATAGTTCTGAGATTATGTTAGCACCAGATCTTGATATTACCACATCGCTCATTGCCAATATATCTGACATCTCTTCATTGACATATTCAAACTGTCTATAACCTTGTATTCCTACTAATTCTTCTTTTAGATTATTTTTACCACATAGATGCACTAACTGGTATTTTTTTAATATCATATCCAGAGATTCTCTAAGAACATCATTGATTCTGACAGCTCCTAGACTTCCCCCTGTCATCAGTAGGACGGGTTTTGAAGTGCTGAATTCACATAAAGACAAACCTTTTGCTCTATCACCTTGTAATATCTCTTCTCTGATTGGTGTTCCAGTGAGAACTGCTTTATCTTCTGGAAGGTGTGTAAGGGTCTCCGCAAAAGTAGTACATACTTTTGTCGCAAAAGGGATACTTATTTTGTTAGCAAGTCCTGGAGTCATATCTGATTCGTGTATAATTGAAGGTACTCTATTTAACTTGGCACCTAGAATAACTGGAACTGTTACAAAACCACCTTTTGAAAATACTACGTCGGGTTTTAATTTTCTTATTAATTTAGCTGCCTGACCCACTCCTTTTACAACTCTAAATGGGTCTGAAAGATTCTTAAGGTCAATATATCTTCTAAGCTTTCCAGATGAAATACCATGATATGGAATACCTTTTTTCTCTACTAAGTCTTTTTCCATACCATTATAAGAACCTATATAATGAACATCATAACCAAGTTTATCTAGATGGGGGATTAGGGCTAGATTAGGTGTTACATGTCCTGCAGTTCCTCCACCTGTTAATACAATTCGTTTCACTTTTTTTACCTCCAGTGTGAATCTAAGTCTGTTTGTATTATTATTATCCCTTTTGGTAAAATAAATGTCAATAGATTAATAGCAAAAGTGCTGATAAAAAATATGCTAAAAACTATATTTATATTAAAAACATCATGTAAAGATTTGTATTTATAGTAAAACATTATATAATTAGAGCTTATTATTGACAATGATATGAAATAACGGTAGAATATAGTCGTAAAACATAAAAAAATAAAAACAAAAGAGATGGAGTGAGTAATAATTATGAAAAGATTAAGGGAAATTAGTGTGTATTTTTTAATGACAGTACTTTTATGTACGACTACTTGTGTATATGCCAGTAGTGATGATCTGGTAAAACCAGAAGTAGCTAAAGTTATGGGACTTGAGGGAAACAGAGTAGAGATTACATTTAATGAAGAGCTAGACAAAACTACAGTTGAAGACATATCTAACTATACTATCTTTGAAAAATATGGAAGCAAAGAACAGTTGCAAGTATTAGAAGCAGAACTTGACGATACTAAAACTAAGGTTATTATTACTACAGAAAAACAAAAAAGTTATATTTTATATGATATTTATATTAGTGGAATAGCAGATTTATCAGGTAATGTAATGGATAATAACCATAAAGTTTTTATTGGTTTAGACTCAGATAACATAGTACATCATAAAGATTTTGATATAGTTAGTGTGAATCCTTTAACTAATAAAAAAATAAAAGTAACTTTTAATAAAAAAATAAACAAATATTCAGCTGAAAACTTAACTAATTATATAATAAAAGAAAAATATGGTGTTAAACCAGTATTAAAAGTAATTGATGCTGAACTAGATTCAACTGGATATGTAGTAACACTGACAACAGAGGAATTAAGAGGTTCAATCTTGTATAGTATTGTAATAAATAATCTTATGGATCCTTCAGAAAAAATCTTTAGAGAGGTAGACGCACTATTTGTTGGAGTAAGTTCACCTGTAGAATTTGTTGTTGAAAACGTTGAATGTACTTCTAATGATACAGTAGAGATAACTTTTAATTTTGAATTAAATGAGCAAACAATACATAATATGTCATATTATGAAATTGGTAAAAAGTATGGAGACAAACAAAAAGTAGAAGTATTTAGTGCGACTCTCTCATCTGATTCTAAAAAGATTATATTAAAAACAGATGTGCTAGAACCTAATTATCTATATGAACTTAAAGCCCAAAATGTAATTAGTGTATGGGGAAATGTGTTAGAACCTGTTACTAAATGTTTTGTAGGCAGATAAATAATTTGAATTATATAAATTAGATATACAGGTTATATTCACTTGATGAATATAACCTTTCTTTATTTTCTACAAAAATTACTAAAACATTGAAGGATATATGATTGATAGTAACAACTAAATATTAATATGTAAATATAATAAAACAATTAATTTAATTACTATAACATTATATTTAACCAACATTAATATTGTAAAAAATGTATTTATATCTATAATATTAATTATATAAAATATTTGACAATTAAACAATATAAAATAAATAAATATAAATAATATTTTAATATAATACAAAATTTTACTAATTGTATTGATAAATAATGAAATTGGTAATAAAATATCCATTGTAGAAATAAATATATTATTAATTCAAAGGAGACGATGCAAGTTATGGAAAAAATTAGAAAAATTGGTTTAGGTTTTTTGGTGGCAGTACTTTTTTGTACTAATGTAGTTACTTATGCTAGTACTAATGACTATGTAAAGACACGTATTTCAGACTTTAAGATTTTGAACAAAAACCAAGTACAGATTACATTTACTCGTGAGTTAGACAAAGAAATGGCTGAAGATATTACTAATTATTGTATTCATCCTTCTATTGGAGCAGTATTTTATTATGTAGATATTATTTCAGCAGAACTAGATGAAACTAATACTGTTGTCACCCTTACTACTGGTGATATAAGTCATGATATGTTCATGCTTGGTATTAATAACAACATTAAAGATGTAAATGGTGAAAATATTGATAATTGCTGGAGAGTATTTAGTTATAATTCTCAAGCCAAAGATATCCATGTAAGAGTTGTTGGAGATAATAGACTAGAAGTTAATTTTAACCGTGTAGTAGATAAAGAATCAGTTGAAAATATGGCTAATTATAAAATAGCTGATGTATATTATCATTATGGATGTGAACTAAAAGGAAAAGTAGATGTTATATCAGCAGAACTTGATGCTACTGGTACAAAAGCTATCCTTAATATTGGTGATCTAAGTACTGAATCTGTATATGCTATACTTATTGAAAATGTTATGGATATTGATGGTAATGGAATAAATGCTTCAATGTTATTTCAAAAATAGATTTACATATTAACAATAATAAGTACTTATTAAATTAACATTTATAATTGAATAAGTAATAAATAAGGGTTATATCTGTTAGGTATTAATGGATATAACTCTTTTTACGTAAATATGTAAGCTTTTATATAAAGAATAATGTAATAACATATAAAACATTATATTAATAAAACATATTATTGACAATTATATAAAAAACGTTTAGAATAAAGTCGTAAAAAGTAGAAAAATATAGAAAAAGATATGGAGTGAGTTAAAATTATGAAAAGAATAAGTCTGCTTAGTATGTGTTTTTTAATTACAGTATTTTTGTTTGGTGCTAAGTATGTACATGCTAATGGTGATGATCAAGTAAAACCAGAAGTTGTTAAAGTTATAGCAGTTGGAGATAATATGGTAGAGATTACTTTTAACGAGAAGTTAGATGAAACTACAGCAGAAGATATATCTAATTATAGTATTGAGCAGCCATATGGTGCAAAGGTTAAATTAGATATTTATAGTGCGGAACTTAATGATGCTAAAGGAAAAG
This sequence comes from Vallitalea maricola, assembly GCF_036985595.1. Classification (NCBI taxonomy): domain Bacteria; kingdom Bacillati; phylum Bacillota; class Clostridia; order Lachnospirales; family Vallitaleaceae; genus Vallitalea; species Vallitalea maricola. The sequence goes on from NZ_BTPU01000001.1 coordinate 84,162, forward strand.
TTATCATTACAACAAATGAACAAAATAATTATTCTTTATATATGCTTAGCATTAGTAATGTAACAGATGTAGCTGGTAATGTTATAGATAATTGTCAATTTGCTTTTGTTGGTATGTAGTAAGAATATAAGAGGTATCCATTTTTTTGAATGGGTACTTTTTTTGTTCTCAAAATTAATATTAGTACTTGCAAATATTGATTATATATCATATAATGATTTTAGAAAACCTTTTCTATAATAGGAGGTGGAAATATGGATCAGCAAAAAAGAGCTACAATCTCTGATGTTGCTAAATTAGCAGGAGTTTCCATTACTACGGTATCAAGAGTAATGAATAAAAACTATCCGGTGAAAGAGGCAACAAGAAAAAAAGTTGAAAAAGCAATAGAAGAGCTTGAATTTAAGCCTAATTTACTGGCTAGAGGACTTATTCATAATAAGACACAGACTATATGTATTCTTACGCCTAGTATAGAAAACCTTTTCTTTTCTGAGGTGGTAAAAGGTATTGATAGTGTTATTAAGAACAAAGGATATACTACGTTTTTATGTAATACAGAAGGAGATCCAGAGCAGGAAAAACTGATGATTGATAATATGAAGGACAGAAGCGTTGATGGTATCATTGCTATTAACCCTAGAACTAAGAATATAAAGTCAGGTTATTATGAGGGGATTAGTAAACAAATACCGTTGGTTATCATTAATGGATATAACAGGGGGATTCATTGTAATTATGTTCTTAATGATGGAGAAGTAGGAACTTATGAGGCGCTTAAATATCTGTATGAGTTAGGTCATAGGGATATAGTTTTTCTAAGAGGACGATATAGTTATTCTTATGATGTGAAAGAGGATATATATAGGAAGTGTTGTGAAGAGTTTAAGTTGGAGTTTGATGAAGATAATATATTGATTATTGAGGATGGTAATGGATTAGAAGCTGTTGAGCAGTCAAAAGCGGTTGTTGAGAAGATAATTAGAAAGAATGATAAGGTTAGTTGTTTGTTCGCTTGTAATGATTGGATGGCTGTTGGGGCGTTGAAGGCTGCTAAGGCTCTTAATATATCTGTGCCTGAGGAGTTTTCAATTATTGGGTTTGATAATACTATTATTAGTCAGATAACAGAACCTAGTCTTACAACTGTGGATCAGAATATGACTGGATTGGGACAGATATCGGGTAATAGGATATGTGAGATTATTAGAGATAGTGATAAGGAGAATAAAAAGATTATTATTGAAACTAGGTTGATTCATAGGGATAGCGTATCTACAAAAATATAATTCTAGTATGGCTACCGTAGGTAATATATATACAAAACAGCTCATGTTTAATATTTGAAGAAAAACTAAGTTCGTTCCAATAAATATTACTAAACCTTGACAACTCCCGTTGGTCAAACAGTCAAGGTTCTTAACGTAATATTTATTTCCACTTACTAAGATTTTCTAACAAATATTAAAAAATCGCTTTATTTGTATATATATTACCTACTGGGCTACGTTAGATATTTATAGAGATATAACAATAATTATTTAAATAATAGATAAATATAAAATTATAGAGAGGAATGAGTTTGGTATGGAGAGAGAGATTGTTGGTAAGTTTGTGGAGTTGTATGGTGGAGAAGAGGGTAATGTTAAGAAGTTTTTTGCGCCGGGGAGAGTTAATTTGATTGGGGAGCATATTGATTATAATGGTGGGTATGTTTTTCCTTGTGCTCTTGATTTTGGTACATATGCGGCGGCTAGGAAGAGGGACGATGGTAGGGTTAGGTTTGCTACTCTTAATTTTGATCTTAGGGTAGAGATTGATGTTGATGATATTAGGTATAAGGAAGAGGATGATTGGACTAATTATCCTAAGGGAGTTATTAAGGAGTTTATTGATAAGGGTCATGAAGTTGGTGGTTTTGATATTTTATATTATGGTAATATTCCTAATGGTTCGGGGTTATCTTCTTCTGCATCTCTTGAAGTGTTGACAGCTGTAGTTGTTAATGAGTTGTTTGATTGTAAGGAAGATTTGGTTGAGATGGTTAAGATGAGTCAGAGAGCGGAGAACCAATTTGTAGGGGTTAATTGTGGTATTATGGATCAGTTTGCTTCTGGTATGGGCAAATTGAATCATGCTATATTGCTTGATTGTGAGACGTTGGATTATGAGTATGTGCCTCTTAAGCTGGATGGGTATAAGATTGTTATAGGTAATACTAAGAAGAGAAGAGGGTTAGCGGATTCTAAGTATAATGAGAGACGTTCGGAGTGCCAATATGCTTTGGAGTGTATTCAGAAAGAGTTGGATATCAAGAATCTTTGTGAGATGGATGTAGAGACATTTGATAAATATAAGCATCTTATTGGGAAGGATATTCCTAGAGATAGGGCTAAACATGCGGTTGAGGAAAATGTAAGGGTTAAGGAAGCGGTTGAGGCGCTTAATGATGGAGATATTATTACATTTGGTAAGTTGATGAATGCTTCTCATGAATCTTTGAGAGATTTGTATGAGGTTACAGGTGGTGAGCTTGATACTATGGTAGAGGAAGCTAGGAAGATAGAGGGGACTATTGGTTCACGTATGACTGGTGCTGGTTTTGGTGGTTGTACAGTTAGTATTGTGAAAGAGGATAGTGTTGATGAGTTTATTAGAGTAGTTGGTAAGAATTATGAGGATAGAATTGGGTTAGTGCCTGAGTTTTATGTGGCTAATGTTGGTGATGGAGCAGGAAGAATTTTAATAGAAGAATCTTATGTAGAAGGGAGATATTAGTATGGCTATTTTAGTTTGTGGAGGAGCAGGATATATTGGGTCTCATACAGTGGCGAGACTTTTAGAGAAAGGTAAAGAGGTTATTGTATTTGATAATCTGCAAAAAGGACATAGAGAGGCAGTTCCAGAGAATGTCAAGTTATGTGTTGGTGATTTGAGGGATAAAGATGCATTGGATAAAGTTTTTAGTGAGAATAAGATAGAAGCTATTATTGATTTTGCGGCGGATTCTCTTGTTGGTGAGAGTGTTACTGAGCCGTTGAAGTATTATAACAACAATATGTATGGAACTATGTGTTTGTTGGAGAAGATGAAGGAGCATGGTGTTAAGTATATTGTTTTTTCTTCTACGGCGGCTACTTATGGAGAGCCAGAGAGTATACCTATTGTGGAGACAGATAGGACTATGCCTACTAATCCTTATGGGGAGACTAAGTTATCTGTTGAGAAGATGTTGAAGTGGTCGGATAATGCTTATGGGATTAAGTATACTGCACTAAGATATTTTAATGCGGCAGGGGCACATATTGATGGACATATAGGGGAAGACCATAGTCCAGAGTCCCATCTTATTCCTATTATATTGGAAGTAGCACTTGGTAAGAGGGAGAAGATATTTATTTTTGGTAATGATTATCCTACAGAGGATGGAACTTGTGTTAGGGATTATATTCATGTAACTGATTTGGCTGATGCTCATATATTGGCTCTTGAGAGATTGCAAAATGGTGGAGAGAGTGCTGTGTTTAATCTTGGTAATGGAAAGGGATTTTCTGTGAAAGAGGTTATTGAGGTGGCTAGAAAGGTTACTGGAAGGACTATTACTGTTGAGGAAGCTGAGAGGAGAGCAGGTGACCCTGCTGTGTTGATTGCTTCTTCTGAGAAGGCTGTTAAGGAATTGGGTTGGAAGCCTGAGTATAATTCTTTGGAAAGGATTATTGAGAGTGCTTGGAAGTGGCATGTTAATAATCCTGATGGATTCGATAAGTAATAGAGTAATAGTGCAAGTGGGGCGCAGGGGTATATATATGTAAAACGCCTCTTGTTAAATTAGTTATTTCCACTCACTAAGATTTTCTAAGGGAAATTTAAAGGTCGGCTTATTTATATATATACCCTGCTTGGCTCTTGGGTGGTACTTAAGTTGTGTTTAGTAGTATAGGTTAGGTATTTAATATTTAGTTGATAATTAAATGAAGTGTAAGATAAAAAGAAATATTAGTTTGATAATATTATAGATAGATGTAGAAGAGTGTTGGTTTAATAAACTGGAATTGGAGGTAGAATTGTGGAAAAAGTGCAGATTAGTATTGAGAAGCTTATAAAGTTTGGTCTTAGTAATAAAATGATAGAGAAGTGGGATGTCCAATTAGTGAGAAATTCCATTATGGATATATTGAGGATTTCGGAGCCTTATGAGGGAGAGTTGAATAATTGTGAAGTAGTGGATTCTCCTGTGGGGATATTGGAGGAATTATTACAGTATGCTGTGGATAATAATATAATAGAAGATACTGTTACATATAGAGATATGTTGGATGCTAGGATTATGGCTACACTTATGCCTAGACCTTCTGAGTTGGTTAATAGATTTTATGGGATAGCTGATGAAGAAGGTATAGAGAGTGCGACGGATTATTATTATAAGTTGTCTAAGGATTCTAATTATATAAGAATGGATAGGATAGCTAAGAATGAGTATTGGGTGGCTGATACTCAGGTAGGGGAACTGGAGATTACTATTAATCTTTCTAAACCGGAGAAAGATCCTAAGGAGATTGAGAAGGCTAGGAGTATGCCTAGCGCTAATTATCCTAAGTGTTTTCTTTGTATAGATAATGTTGGATATCCTGGGAGATTGAATCATCCGGCTAGGAATAATCATAGGGTGATTCCAGTTGAGTTAAGTAGTGAGAATTGGTATCTCCAGTATTCGCCTTATGTATATTATAATGAGCATTGTATAGTTTTTAATGAGAAGCATGTTCCTATGAAGATATCTAAGGATACTTTTGTTAGGTTATTGTCATTTGTGGAGAAGTTTCCTCATTATTTTGTTGGTTCTAATGCTGATCTGCCAATAGTTGGTGGTTCTATTCTTAGCCATGACCATTTTCAAGGTGGACATCATGTTTTCCCTATGGAAAAGGCTTCTATTATTAAGGAGTTAAGGAAAGATGGTTATGAAGAGGTTAAGATAGGGTTGGTTAGATGGCCTTTATCGGTTGTTAGATTATCTTCTAGGGATAAGGATAAGGTAATTAAGCTTGCTGATGAGATTCTAGGGAAGTGGAGAGATTATTCTGATGAGAGTCTTGGTATATTGGCTTATACAGAGGAAGATGGTAAGAGGATTCCTCATAATACTATAACACCTATAGCAAGGATTAATGGAAATGGGGATTATGAACTTGATTTAGTTCTTAGGAATAATAGAAGAAGTGAGGAACATCCAGATGGTATATTCCATCCTCATGCTCATCTGCATCATATTAAAAAAGAGAATATTGGACTTATTGAAGTTATGGGACTTGCTGTACTTCCTGCAAGACTTAAGAAAGAGCTTTCTTTAATAGAAGATATTCTAGTAGGTAAGATAAAAGATAGAGCAGAGTATGAAGAGTTAGAGAAGCATGGTGAGTGGATTAATAGATTAGTTGAAGAGTATGGAACAGATATGAAGGTAGATGAAGCAAGAGAGTGTATAAGGAAAGAAGTTGGTGATATCTTTGCTCAGGTACTTGAGTGTGCTGGGGTTTATAAGATGGATGAGGAAGGTATTGCTGGGTTGGAGAGATTTATTAAGGCTTAAGAGAAGATATAATATTTTACTAATCATCACGTTATTATATAATGTAATAATGTGGTGATTTTTTATGCATGTAAAGTTGTTTTCTTAACATATATGAAAAGAATTAATATTATTTATTACGGTAATATTACAATCAAGGAAAATGCTTGTATAAATGGATAAATATGTTTATAATAAATTAAGGTTACAGTATTATCCATAAAATATAATATTTTCATGTGAAAACTCTATTACAGATTTGTTACATATAGAGATATTATATTGACTGGAAAATAATGTAGTGCTATAATTTACCATGTGCTTGAAAGGTGGATAACCTTTCCAATTTTAAAGAAAAGCAAATTAAAAGGAGGAGAAATATTAATGAAAAACTTAAAGAAAGTTTTTGCATTAGTTCTTTCATTAGCAATGATCGTATCTACTTTTACAGTATCATTTGCTGCTGAAGATACTAAAACTGACGCAGAAATTTGTGAAGCCTTAGGAATGTTAAAAGGCGAAGGCGACGGTGTAACTGATGAGTACCTTGCAAAATCTACTACAAGATTCCAAGCTGCTCTTATGGTTCTAAGATTACAAAACTTAGAAGAGGAAGCTTTAGCTTTCGAAGGAACTGAAACTTTTGCAGATGCAGAAGATGTACAATGGGTAGCTGGTAGATCAGTATTAGCTTACTTAAAAGCTAATCCAGAATTAGGATGGTTAGGTGATGGTGAAAACTTTGATCCTAATGGAGCAATTACTGCTCAAGCTTATTACAAAGTAATGCTTGAAGCTATTGGTTACAAACAAGGAACTGATTTCGAATGGGCTGACGTATTAGAATTTGCTGCAGAAAAAGGTTTAAAAGCTGCTGCAGACGTTGAAAACTTCACTAACAACGAAATCGCTGTTGTAACTGTTGAAACTTTAAAAGCTGAAACTAAAGAAGGTAAAAAACTTGTTGACGTATTAGTTGAAGCTGGTGCTATTGATGAAGCAAAAGCTGTTGAAGTTGGTCTTGTAGAAGCAGCTCCATCAGAAGTTGCTATCAAAGGTGCAGTAGCACTTAATTCTAAAGTTGTAGAAGTAACTTTAAAAGAAGCTGCAGAAGAAGTAAATGCTTCTCAATTTGTTATAGCAGATAAAGATGGCGCTGCTGTAGAAATTGCTTCAGCTGAATTAGCTCCATGGGATGCTAATAATAAAAAAGTATTAGTTACTTTAGCTACTGATACAAAATCAGGAGAACTTTACTCAGTAACAAGTGGAGAGGTTTCTGTTAACTTTGGTGGTAGAGGTGAAGATGCTTCAAACCCAACACTTGCTAAGTCAACAGGTGCTGATTATAACGAATTTACTTTAGAATTCTCAGAAGCTGTTAGAATTGATACATTAAAAATAGCTGCTGCTGAAAAATATGGAAGCAAAGCTGCTTTAGAAGTATTAGGTTATGAATATATTGATAGTAAAACTATTAAAGTTATGACTGCTGACCAAGCTGGTTCAAAACTTTATGGTCTTACAGTTTCAGGTGCTGTAGATTTAGCTGGAAATGAAATGAAAGAAGATAGTGATAATACTTTCGTAGGTAAAGCTAAACCAACAGTAGCTCAAAAAGTGAAAAAAGCAAAAGCAATTGATTATAATCAAGTATATGTAGAATTTGAAACAAATATTGATCCTGCATCAATAGCTGATGCTACTTTCGCAATAAATGAAATGTATGGAAGCAAAGCAGAAGTAGCTGTATTAGAAGTTGCTCAAGCTACTGAAGCTCAAACTGTAGAATACGGTACAGCTGATGTTGCTGCTGACAAAGCTGCTGCTGTTAAAAAAGGTGTTGTATTAACTGTAGATGGAACTATGAAGACTTCAAGCTTATACAAAGTTGTTGCTAATGGTATGAAGACTCTTTATGGAAAAGATATGTCATCTACATCTTCAGATAAAGAAACTACTTTTGTAGGAATGTCTAAGCCAAGTGGAACATTTGCTTATGATGGTGATATTACTGTAGCAAGTGCTTCTTCTATCAAAGTTAAATTTGCTAGAAAACTTGAAAAAGATTTAGCAGAAGATATTGCTAACTACACAATTAATGAAGCATATGGTAATAAAGCTGAATTAGCTGTTTTAGCTGCAGAACTTCAAGCTGATCAAAAAACTGTTAAGTTAACAGTTGGAGAAATGAAAAATGTTCTTTACAAAGTAACTACTAGCAATTTAATGGATATTTATGGTAATGCTCAAAAAACAGGTTCAGATGCTGAAAAGACTTTTGTAGGTCAAGGCAAAGAAGCTAAGATTTCTAGTATTACTTCAATTACTAGAATAGATGATACTAACATTAAAGTAACATTTAATCACAAAGTTGGTGAAAATGCTACAGATGTTGCATTATACACAATTGATGGTGGAGTAGGTTATCCAGAAGCTGTTGCAACATATTCAGATGATGCAAATTCTGTTAAACTTACAATAGCTAAGACTACTGAAACTGTAAGCTACAAATTAACAGTTAAAGGTCTTAATAATGCTGATGGTGTAGCTATGGACGCTGATGGAGTTACTGGTACTTTCACTGGTAAAGGTATTGCAAAAGGACTTCCAGTACTTCAAGCTGTAGTTGCTACAGATAAGCAAACTGCTAAATTCTACTTTGATAGAGATGTAACTGATTCTACTATTAAAGGTACATTATGGGCAGTTACAGGAACAGATGATGTTGCTAATTTCTTTATGACAAGAGAGAATAAACAAGGTACTAGTCTTGCTTCATTAAATGGGTTAAAAGCTTATCAAGATAGTACTGATAAAAATGTTTTAGTTGTTGTTGATGATAATGAAAGCTGGAACACTGGAAATGATTTTACAACTTATGTTCTAGATTTAGAAGGTTCAAGTTTTGATGGTAAGAAAGTAAAATTTGATACAAATATAACTCAATTAGAAGTAGCTGCTAATGGTTCTACATATGCATACCCTACAGTAGAAGCTGTTCAAGGTATTGATAGTAAGACTATTAAAGTTTACTTCTCAAAACCAGTAACATTTGGTGCTTCAGGTATAACTACTATTGCAAAAACTAGTGATAGTTCAGCAACTGTTACAGAAGGAACTCCTGTAGTAGTAAATGGAACTTCTAACAAGGAATGGTTAGTTCCTATTAGTAGTGGTACTATGGAATCTGTTTCTTATACAATAACATTTGCATCTGTTAATGTAGCTGATAAATATGTTCCAAGTATTAAATTATCAAACAAGACTTCTGAGCCAGATACATCAATAGTAAGAGAATTTGCTGGTAACGGTACAACTACAAATTATATTACTAATGTTTATGCAATCATGACTGATAATAAAACAATTGATGTATATTATCCAGAAGCTATGAAGTATTCTACTACAATAATTAATAATGTTCAAAATGGTTCAAATGTAGATAATACAGGAAATTATACATTTACAGTTTCTGCTGGTACAGCTCCAACTGTAACATACGTAGCTTATGATAATGCTAAGAACAAGGCTACACTTTACTTAAATAATGAGTTTGATTCAAACTTAAATACTTTTGATTTAGTTGTTAATACAAATATTGCTAATATTACAGGTAATAAAACTGTTGCTAAATCTTCATCAGATAATGCTAACTTAGCAATAGAAGTAGCTAAAAACACTTCAACAACTAATAAAGGACCAGCTATTGCATCTGCTTCAGTTGCTGGAGATAGAATGTCAATAACAGTTGGTATGGATCAAGTTACTGCAGTAGGTACAACAGTAGCTGTTGATGATGACAGTAATACAATATTAGAAAGTGGTAAATTAGCTACTAAGAAAACAGCTACTTCAACTGCAACAGTTAATAGTGCTGATTTTGAGAAAGTCTTTAAATTAACTACTACTTTTGAAGGTGAAACAACAGCAACAACAATTACAAATGCAAACTTTAGTAATTATATAAGTTCTGTTGACCTAAGTGCAAATGGTAAAACATTTACTATTACACTTAAAAAAGCTATTAAAGCTGGTGCTGAAGGCACAATTACTACTAAGACTTCAAAGGACAATTCAGTTAGCTTATGGGGATATGCAGGTGAGAAGAGATTACAAAATGATAATGAATCAAAATTAACATTTGCTGCTCCAAATTCAAATACATTTGATTATACACCACCAACTGTATTAAACGTTGATTCAGCTGCAGGTGTATATAAAGAAGGATCAAATATTGATATAGTTCTTACATTTAATGAAGCAGTTACTATTTCAGATGCTAATAAAGATAGTAAGATTGTTATAACTGTTGGTACTACTGATAGAGATGCAGTATTAGTAGCTAATACTGCTACAACAGCAACATTTAGATATACAGTTGTGGCTAATGAAACTGATACAGATGGTATTGATGTAAAAGATGATAGTTTAACATTAGGTTCTGGAGATTCAATTAAAGATGGTAATGGTAATGACCTTACTTTAACATCATTGAATGCTACACCATTAACAAGTGTAAAAGTAGATACTACAGCTCCAACTTGTTCAATACAAGATGGTACTGCTAATGCACCTATCTTAAGATTTAGTGAGCCTTTATACAAAGACGGAGTTGCATTAACAGATAATCAAGTTATTACTTCATTATTTACATTTAATAATGTATCTGCTGGTGCTGATACACCAACTATGACTGCTACTTATACTACAGCAAATAATGATATAACATTTGCATTAGCAAATATGCAGGATACAGACACTATTGTACTTGCTAGTGGAGTTGTATTAACAGATGAAGCTGGTAACGCAGTAACTGTTAATACATTGACATTAACTAATGGTACTCCAAGTACATGGCAGTAATATTGTTTTGTAAGATTAATTAAATATTAAATCACTTAAAGGGATGTCTCACCATATAGATTAAAATCTAGGTGAGATTCCCTTTTTTATTGCTTAAAAAATACAAGTAAGTCTAAAAAACAATTTTAGCACTCTAATAGTTGTACCAATAAAATGACTTTAGCAATATGTCAAATAAATTACAGTAATATTACATATTTCTACCAAATATTGACTACAAATATCATAATGGTATAATTTAACATAAAGGGCAAGTATAAAAAAATTATCAACAAGGAGGAAATATAGTGAAATCATTAAAGAAATATCTTGCATTTATGTTAGCAATAACATTAACACTAACAACATATTCATTTTCTTTTGCTTCAGAAGATATGGATGATGTTGAAGTAGTAAAGTCACTAGGAATGTTAAAAGGTGATGGGAAAGGTGTATCAGATGAATATCTTGCTAAGAAGACAACAAGATTGCAAGCTGCTATCATGTTCCTAAGATTAAATGGGCTAGAAGAAGAAGCAATGAGTTATACGGGAACGACAACATTTATTGATGCGAATGAAGTTTCATGGATTGCTGGAAGATCTATTTTAGCTTATTTAAAAGATCATCCAGATTTAGGATGGCAAGGAGATAATAAAGGTGAATTTAATCCTAATGATGTAATAAGTTCTCAAGCTTATACTAAGGTAATGTTAGAAGCATTAGGATATAAGCAAGGAGTAGATTTTACATGGTCTCAAGTATTTACATTTGCGAATAGCAAAGGACTTATAAAATCAGCTAATATAGAAACATTTACTAATAGAGATATTGCAACAGTAACAGTAGAAACTTTAAAAGCTAATAACAGTAAAGGTATAAAATTAGTTGATGAGTTAGTTGCTGCTAAAGTGATTGATCAAAGTATTGCAGAACACTGTGGTTTATGGAAGTCAGTTTCTATATCGGGTCTTGAGTCAGCAGTTGCCCTTAACTCAAGAATGATAGAAGTAAGATTAAAAGAAGCTGTTGAAGCTGTTGATGCTAGTATCTTCAAAGTAAAGACGGATAATATAATAATAGAAGTAGTATCAGTAGAACTAGCTCCATGGGATAAAGACAAAAAAACAGCGTTGGTATTGTTAGATAATGAGTTGAAATCAGGAACACTTTATTCAATAACTAGTGGTGATACAACAATTAATTTTGGTGGTAAATCCTCAGATATAACTAAACCAACACTTTCTAAATCATCTGGAATTGATTATAATGAATTTACATTAGAATTCTCAGAACCAGTTAGAATTGATAATATGAAACTAACAGTAGCTGAGAAATATAGAGATAGGAAAGATTTAGAAGTATATGGTTATGAATATATCAATAATAAAACTATTAAAATTATGACTTCTGATCAAAGAGGTTCTTGTTTATATGGTATAACAATTTCAGGAGTGACAGATTTAGCTGGTAATATTATGAAAGAAGATACTGATAATACTTTTGTAGGGACTGCTAAATCAACTGCTCCTCAAGCTGTTAATAAAGCTAAAGCAATTGATTATAATCAAGTATATGTTGAATTTAAAACAAATATGGATGTTAATTATATAGATACAGCAATTTTTGAAATTCAAGAAATGTATGGTAATAAAACAAAAATAGAAGTTTTCAGTGCTGCACAAGCTACTGCTGCACAAACAATGGAGTTTAATCCTGCCAATGATACAGATACTGAAAAGGCTACAGCAGTAAAAAAAGGTGTAGTATTAACAGTTGATGGAAAGATGGATACATCAAGACTATATAAATTAACCGTTGGGGGTATGAAAACTTTATATGGTAAAGATATGTCAACAACAACTTCTGATAAAGAAGCAACATTTGTTGGAATATCAAAACCTACAGGTTCATTTGCTTATGCATCTCAAGCTATTATGCCAGCAAGTGCAACATCTATCAAAGTTAAATTTGAAAGAAAAGTTGAGAAAGCAGTTGCAGAGGATATTAATAACTATATTATAGAGGAAGCATATGGAACTAAACATTCATTACCTGTTCTAGCTGCAGAGCTATTAGATGATTGTAAGACAGTAAAATTAACAGTTGGAGAAATGAAGAATGTTCTATATAAGCTGATGACTAAGAATATTATAGATATATATGGTAATTCCCAAAAAACAGGCTCAGATGCTGAAAAGACTTTTGTTGGTCAAATAAAAGAAGCTAAGATATCAAGTGTTTCAATTTCTAGAGTAGACGACACGCATATTAAATTAACATTTAATTCAAAAGTCGGTGAAAATGCTACAGATGTTGCATTATATAAAATAGATGGTGGGGTAGGATATCCAGAAGCTGTTTCGACTTATTCAAATGAAGTAAATTCTGTTAAGCTTACCATACCTAAAACAACAGAAACAAAAAGTTACAAGTTAACAGTTCAGGGACTTTTCAATGCTGATGGCGTTGCTATGGATGCTAGTGGTGTAAGTGGCATTTTTACAGGGCAAGGTATTGCAAAAGGTCTTCCAATTATTCAAGCTGCTATTAGTATGGATAGACAGACTGTTAAAATTTATTTTGATAGAGATGTAAACAGTTCAACTATAAAAGGAGTACTTTGGGGAAAATACAGTGCGGATGATGTTCAGCCATTTTTTATGGTAAAAGCTAATAAAGCAAATACATCTTATACTGGTTTATCAAATTTAAAAGCATATCAAGATGCTACAGATAAGAATGCGCTAATAGTTGTTGATGATAATGCAAGTTGGAATACAGGTTCAGATTTTACTACATATATGTTTGATCTTACATCTGCTTATGATGGTAAGTATGTAAAATTTGATTCTAATGTTACTCAATTAGAAGTTCCAGCTAATGGTAAAGTATATGCATATCCTACGGTAGAAGCTGCGCAAGGAATAGATAATAGGACTATTAAAGTATACTTCTCAAAACCGATATCTAGTTTTGATGCTTCAGATATCACTATTAGAAAAACAAGTGATAATACATCTGTTCTTGTTACAAAAGCACCAATACCTGTGGCAGGTACTAGTTATAGAGAATGGTTAGTACCAGTTGATACAAACATGAGTTCTGTTTCTTATAAAGCAACATTTAAACACTTATTGATTTATGATAAATATATTAATGGCATTAAATTATCAACAAATGCATACGAACAAAGAGGCGTAGACGTTATTACAGAATTCGCAGGTAATGGAAATAATTCTAATTATATTACAAGTGTTTATGCAATGATGACAGATGATAGAACCATTGAAGTATATTATCCTGAAGCAATGTATTACGATAAAAACACAATGGATAATGGAATTGCAGATGATTCAAATCATCAAAACGTTGATAATATAAATAGTTATCTATTAAGAAAGGTAGATGGATATTCAACTTTACCTGGGATTACACCTAATATAAAATATATAGATTATGATGAGTCAACAAATAAAGCAACAATTTACCTTGATAATAGTTTAAATTCTTCAATTTCTACTTTCGGATTAGTGGTAAATACACATATTGCAAATATTACTGGTAATAAAACAGTTGCTAAGTCTTCATATGACAATAATCCATTAATTATTGAAGTTGCTAAGAATACTTCAATAATAAATAAAGGACCAGCAATTGCAAATGCAGTTGTTTCTGGCGATAGAATGCATCTAACTGTTACAATGGATTCAGTTATCGCTTTTGGAGATAATACTCATGTGGTAGATACAGATGAAATTTATACCACTATAGATGAATTTGTTAATAAAACAACAGTAGATACTGTTAGTGATTCAACCCCTAATACAACAACATTATCCGTTACATCAGATATATTGAAAGCGCTTAAAATTGTAACTAAATTTGTTGGAGAGAGTGAAAAAGCTATTGATGCAAGTGATATATCAAATATTACTATTGGAATCGATGGAAAAACACTAGTATTTACATTTAATAAAGCTATTGCCCCAGGTGCTAATGGTCATGTTACTACTAAGACTACTAATACAACTTCTAATACAGGTATCTATAACTATAATATGGTAATGAGATCAAAAACAGATAATGAGTCAAAAATTACATTTGCGGCTCCTAATTCAAGTATTTTTGATCATACAAATCCTGAGGTAGCTAGTATATCAGCATATGAAAAAACATATGTAGCTGGAGAAAACCTTGATATTACGCTAACATTTAATGAAATTGTGAACATATCAGATAGTAATAAAGATAGTAAGATTACTATTATTGTAGATGGAAATGAAAAAGAAGCAAGGTTACAATCAATTACCTCTAATACTGCAACATTTAGATATGTAGTTGAAGCTGGGTTAGTGGATATTAATGGTATTGACATTAAAGACAATAGTTTAGTACTAGGAAATGGAGATACAATTACTGATGCTAATAATAATCCGTTAGTTCTTAACTCATTGAATGCTACAAATTTAGCAAATGTTAAAATTGATAGTACTGTTTTAGGCATAACTAATGTGACAGCTACAAATAAAACATATATAACAGGAGATAATATTGATGTAGTACTTACATTCAATAGAAATGTTACAGTAACAGATACAAATACAGATAGTAAAATAACACTAATAATTGGCAGTGAAGAAAAAGAAGCAGTATTACAATCAACAACAGCCAATACAGCAACATTCAGATATCAGGTGGAAGCAGGTTTAACAGATAGTGATGGTATTACAGTTAAGGATGATAGTCTAGTATTAGGAAGTGGCGATTCAATAAAAGATGCAAGTAATAACAATCTAGACCTAACATCATTAAATACTACAAACTTATTAAACGTTAAAGTAGATAGTGCTGCATTAACTATAACAAATGTAGATGCAACAGATAAGACTTATGTAGCAGGAGAAAATATAGATGTAGTATTAACATTTAGTAAAAATGTTACAGTAACAGATACAAATACAGATAGTAAAATAACACTAATAATTGGAAGTGAAGAAAAAGAAGCAGTATTACAATCAACAACAGCGAATACAGCAACATTTAGATATCAAGTAGAAGCTGGTTTAACAGATAGTGATGGTATTACAGTTAAGGATGATAGTCTAGTATTAGGAAGTGATGATTCAATAAAAGATGCTAATAATAATAATTTGGATCTAACATCATTAAATACTACAAACTTATTAAACGTTAAAGTAGATAGTGCTGCATTAACTATAACAAATGTAAATGCAACAGATAAGACTTATGTAGCAGGAGAAAATATAGATGTAGTATTAACATTTAGTAAAAATATTACAGTAACAGATACAAATACAGATAGTAAAATAACACTAATAATTGGAAGTGAAGAAAAAGAAGCAGTATTACAATCAACAACAGCGAATACAGCAACATTTAGATATCAAGTAGAAGCTGGTTTAACAGATAGTGATGGTATTACAGTTAAGGATGATAGTCTAGTGTTAGGAAGTGACGATTCAATAAAAGATGCTAATAATAACGATTTAGACCTTACATCATTAAATGTTACAAACTTCACTAATGTTAAAGTAGATAGTGCAATACCGACTATAACAGATGTAACAGCAAATGCAGGAACTTATGCTGCAGGAGAAAATATAGATGTATTACTAACATTTAATGAAGATGTTACAATTACTGATGATAACACAGATAGTAAAATAACATTAATAATTGGAAGTGAAGAAAAAGAAGCAGTATTGCAATCAACAACAGCGAATACAGCAACATTCAGATATCAAGTAGAAGCTGGTTTAACAGATAGTAATGGTATTGATGTTAAGGATGATAGTTTAGTATTAGGAAGTAGCGATTCAATAAAAGATGCTAATAACAACGATTTAGACCTTACATCATTAAATGCTACAAACTTAACTAATGTGCAAGTAGATAGTGTAGTACCAACGGTAACAGATGTAACAGCAAATGCAGGAACTTATGCTGCAGGAGAAAATATAGATGTAGTACTAACATTTAATGAAAATGTTACAATAACTGATGATGACAAAGATAGTAAAATAACACTAATAATTGGAAGTCAGGAAAAAGATGCTACTTTACAATCAACAACAGCAAATACAGCTATTTTTAGATATGTAGTAGAAGCTAATTTAGATGATACTGATGGTATTGATGTAAAAGATGATAGCATAACATTAGGTATAGGTGATTCAATAAAAGATAGTAATAATAATAGTTTAGATGTAACTTCACTAAATGCAAAAAATTTATCAACTGTTAAAGTTAATAGTAATATTCCTACTATAGTTAGAGTAACGTCTACGGATAATATTTATGGACTTAATGAAAATATTGATATTATACTTACGTTTAGTGAAGATGTTACTATAACAGATGATAACAAAAATAGTAAAATTATAATTATTATTGGAAGTGTTGAGAAAGAAGCTATTTTAGATTCAACAACAGCGAATACAGCAACATTTAGATATCAAGTAGAAGCTGGTTTAACAGATAATGATGGTATTACTGTTAAAGATGATAGTTTAACATTAGGTGTTGGTGATTCGATTAAGGATTCAACTAATAATGATTTAGATGTAAATTCATTAGATACAACAAATTTACCTAATGTTAAAGTTCAATAGTAAATTTAAGATTTCAAGTAATTAGCTATAACACAAATTAAGAAAGTAACCTAATAATAATTTAGGTTACTTTCTAATGTAATAATTAATATTAATTTTGTAGTATGTAAATATAAGTTGAAATACAACAAATGACATTTTTATAATAGAAAGATTATAAGAACGAAAGTTATAAATCTTTCTAATTTTATTATTAGCTTTTTACATAAGAATTTATGTATTACAAATATAAGCTTTATTTCTTCGCAAATCTTAATAAAAGATATACAATTATTTGGTAAAATGAAGTATAATAAATTAGAGAGGTGGTTATAAAATGTTGAAAAAAAGAAAAAATTTACTTTTATTTACACTAGTATTTTTAATGACACTATCAACACCAGTATCTGCTACTAATTATAAGTCAATAGACGAAATGGCATCGTCGCTTAATATTTTAAATATATTAAGAGGAAATGGTGATGATTATAATCTTGAAGGACAATTGAAGAGATCAGAGGCAGCAGCTTTTATTGTCAGACTACTTGGTGTTGAAAAAGAGGTAATAGCTGATAAGGCTAAATATGTTAAAACAGAATTTCTAGATGTTCCACAAGATGAATGGTACTCCCATTACATAGGTTATGTATCATCTAAAGGTATTGTTAATGGGTTTGGTAACGGTAATTATAAACCTGATGAATATGTATCAGAAAAAGCATTTACTAAAATGGTTCTAGGAGCTATGGGTTATTATCAAGATAAAGACTTTCAATGGACTAATATTTATAAGTTTGCTTATTCAAAAGGACTTTATAAAGATGATATATACAAAACTAAGCTATCTGATGATTTATATTACACAAGAAAAGGTGTTGTAAAAATATTATATAACTCATTAGATAAACAAGTTGAGGATATTAATAAATCTATTATTCAAAGACTTATAGATAATGGATTTACAACCAAAGCGAAAGCTGAGCAAACTGGTTTGTATAAAGAAGACAGTATTAAAACTGAAATTAAATCTATAAAATCAGTAACTAATGATAAAATAAAAATAGTTTTAACAGAAGAAATAATAAAATTTGATAAATCTAATGTAGTTATTATAGAAGAAGAAAACTCTAATAAACTAAATGTAAAAGATATTTTATTTAATAAAAATATAATAACAATAATTACTGATAAACAGATAGCTAACAAAAATTATGAGATTAGTTTATTAAACATTACTGATAAGGAAGGAATTAATACCTCAGAAATAAAAAGTAATTTTGTTGGATTTCAACAACAAGAAATAATTTCTAATTTTTTTAAAATTTCTAAAGTAGAGGCTGTAAGTAAAAACATTATTAATGTATATTTTACACATCCAATTAATCAAAGTGCAGGAATTCCAATGTATTTTGATATTAAAAGAGGTGGAGAGATGTATGTAGATGGTAGTTTTTCTAATCTTTCTGCAAAAGTTCTTGGAAGTGTTGATAATTGTGTAAGTCTTTTCTTAAAAGAGGATGATTTAGCTGAAGGTACTGACTATTCTGTTGTTATTAGTGGTGATTTGGCTAGTAATTATGGAGTAAAATTAAATGATGGTAGTGGAGAAGAGTTTGGATTTATTGGTAATCATGATGATAATCAAACTTTGCAGATAACTAATGTTGAACCTATTGAAAAAGATTATATAATGGTTACGTTCAATAAAGATATTGATGTATCAACTGCAACTATACCATCTAATTATGAGTTAGAAGATACTGATGCTAATATAATAATGAACAGTTCATTGGGTGCTTCTATGGCAGGCGAGGGTGCAGATAAGTATAGAAAAGTAAAAGTTAGATTTATAAATATGAAGAAAGATCATAATTATTTACTTAAAATAAAGAACATAAAGGATGCATATAAACAAAGTTATATATCAGAAGAGATTGCTCCTTTTTATGGATATCCTGATAATGCGGCTAGTCTTAAGATAGATTATGCATATTCTGAAGATAAGAATACTGTAAAAGTATATTTCAATAGAAATGTACCTAGTAATATTGTTAATGCTACATTTGTGATGAATGGTGTTTCCTTTGTAAGTAAACAATTTTTAGATATTGAACCTAGAGTTTTAACTCTATATATAAATTCAAGTACACCACTTCAAAATGGTACTAATTATAAATTAAGTATAATTGGAGCAAAAAATGAATTTGGAGTACCATATACTGGTTCTATAGAATATACGCTTCAGGGTACCTCTACAGAATCTGGAGATATTGGTATTACAGAATGTAAATTTATTGCAAATGATACTGTATTCATAAAATTTAACAAAGAAATTAATCAATCAGCCAATAATGCTTCAAAATTTAAATTAGAATATACTGAATCTGATACCACAAAAACTATAACAGCTTCAAATATCAACTTTATTGATAGCAAAACAGTATCAGTTAAATTTAGTAATATTGATATGAATACAAAATATAATGTGAAAATAAGTAATTTAGTAAATTTCTCAAATCAATTTACTACCAGAGAAGTATCATCTTCAATAGAACAGTAGTAAATAATAAATAAAATCATAGGTTGAACCTATGTTTCTACCTATGGTTTTTATATTTCAACGACAAAATAATCATAAATAACTAATGAAGAAAGGACGGTTTTTATGACAAAAAAAATTAGTGCATTATTATTAGTTTTATGTATGATTTTATCTACTAGTCATAATATATATGCTATCAATAATAACGTAAATAAGATTAACGTTTTGACCAAATTGGAGATTCTTAAGGGTAATGGAAATAGTTTGAATCTTGAGGGACAATTATCCAGAAGTGAAGCAGCTGCTTTTATAGTTCGACTTTTAGGTGAAGAACAAGAAGTTACAAATAATAAAGAAAAATATAACAATACTGGTTTTATAGATGTACCTCAAAACCAATGGTTTGCTCCTTATATAGGTTATTGCGTTCAAAAAGATATTATAAATGGATATAAAGATGGTACATTTAAACCTAAGGATAAATTAGGTGAAAAAGCATTTTTTAAACTTATTTTGACGTCTTTAGGATATAAATATAATGAAGACTTTACATGGAACAATGTTTTTTCTAAAGCATATGGTATAGGATTAGTATCTGACCTTAGTTATTCAAATGGACACAAAGAAGATACCAATTTTACTAGAGGAGAAGTAGCTGATATTATTTATCGTACTCTTCAAATGAAAAACAATAAGACTAAAGTCAGAATGGCTCAAGCATTTGTTGATAATGCTATGATATCTAAATCAGATGCAATAGAGTATGAATTAATAGAAGATGAATTAGAAACAAAAATTTCAAGTGTTATTGCAAAAAATTCAACTACTATAGAAGTCACTTTTAACGAACATATACAACCTATTACACTTGAGAATATATTAATATATGAGGCTAGTGGTACTACAGAAATTCTACCAATACAAGACATAAGTAAAAAAGAGTCAACAGATACGTATATTATCAAAACTTCAGAAGACCAGAAAATGGACGAAGAATACATTATGTTAGTGGATAAGGTTATAGATACTAATGGAAATCCAGCAAATACTTTAAATACTAATTTTATGGGATTTCGTGCTGATGAATTAGTATCCGATTTCTTCAGAATAAGTAAAGTAGAAGCTATAAGTAATAATATTATTTATGTTTATTTTACACATCCAATAAATGATAATGCTTTACAATCAGCTTTTTACACTATTGAAAAAGATGGAGCAGAAATTATTAAAGGTGATAATACTAATATTTTAATAAACAAATTATCTACTTGTAATAATGGCGTTTCAATATTTTTTAAAAGTTATGTATTTACAGAAGAAGAATATTTCAATTTAGATGTTAATGGACAATTGTCTAGTACTTATGGAGTTGGATTGAATAAAGGTGATGGGGACTCAGTAAAATTTAAAGCATCAGTATTACAAAATGATATTTTTAGTGTTGAAAGCTGTTTACCAGTAAATAATCGTACTATACAACTTAATTTTAATAAAGAGATTAACCCTAAAATAGCAAAACAAGTATTCAGTTATTATATAACAGACTATAATAATACTCCAATTAAAATTGATAAAGCTGAAGTACTGCAAGAAGGTGTTGATGCGGGGAAAGCTGTACGATTAACTATTAATTCAGTTATTTTGGTTAACAAAGAATACAAAGTACTAATTAATCATATGACAGATGTAACAAACCAATTTTCAATCTATGATAAAGAATATTTATTTACTGGAAATTATTATACTGTTAAAGATATTGAAATAGAAGCTGTTTTACCAGTTGATGAAAATACAATAATAGCTTATATTAGTAAACCACTTGATGAAGAATATGCTAAGATAGCTAGTAATTACCAAATACAAGGTATTACTACACCATCATTTATGGCTATACCAACAGCAGTCTATTATGACAATGAAAAAGATTCGCATATGATAAAGATTTATTTATCAAAAGATAAAAAATTGAAACAATCCCAATCTTATAAATTAAGAGCTATTACATTAAAGGACACCATGGGTAATGTACAACATGTAATAAAAACAAATCAATTTAATTTCACGTCCAGTAATTCAGTTGATATTTTTATCAATGAAGCCAAAATAATTGGAGATAAGACTATCAAAATAGGATTTAATAAAGAAATTGATTTTAATATTAATAATGTGCTAGCGTCAAATTACAAATTAATATATGTAGAAAATGGCGTAGAATACAGTAAGATACCTATAGGTGCAAATTATATAGATGAAAATACAATTACACTAAACTTTGATGTTTTAAATCTTGAAAAAGACTATAAAATAACATTTTCTAAATTAATTGATTATGGAAAAAATGAAACAGATAATAAAGATGGTAAATATTCTATGGAAGTTACTTCAGGAAATTAAAAGTTATTATATATCCCAATAACGTATGGTTATTGGGTTTTTTATTTCACAAATATATTATTAATATAAAGTTGAAATTTGTTTTAAATATAATATTAGAAAAACATATATTATGTATTGACTATATAAACATCTAATGATATTATTAAATTGTAAAATTAAATATAAGGGCAAACTTACTGAAAAGTAAGGACGCAAAGCTAGAGTCTAAGGTAAATACTATGACAGTTCGGCTGCTTTGAATCATATATATATTCAAAGCAGTTTTTATTTTGTCAAAAACTAGAATTATATAATTTTATAATTATTAGATTCGGAAAATAATAAAGCAATATTGCTTTATTTGTAATATATTTTAATATTAACAACATAATAATAAATATCATCATGTTGACAATATTATATTCAAGATAAGACTGATAATGATTTTCATAAGGTTAACCACGTTCCAAAAAAAACGAGGCTGAAAACAGAGAGCCTACCTCTATAAGAAAGAAGGACAGAAAACTATTATAAGAGGTGATTAGTTGAAAAAGAAGTTTTTAAAGAAATCGTTAGTGTTTTTGTTTGCTTTCATGTACTTAACGAGTAATTTAGTATATGCTCAAACAGAACAACAAGATTTAACTGGTAATATTATAATATCAGAAAATGTAACAGAAAATACAGGAGAGCCAGTGGAAAATCCAGGAGAGCCAGTGGAAAATCCAGAAGAGCCAGCTGAAAATTCAGGGGAGCCAGTGGAAAATCCAGAAGAACCAGCTGAAAATCCAGAAGAGCCAGTGGAGAATCCAGAAGAACCAGTGGAAAACCCAGGAGAGCCAGTGGAAAACCCAGGAGAACCAGTGGAGAATCCAGAAGAACCAGTGGAAAATCCAGGAGAGCCAGTGGAAAATCCAGGAGAGCCAGTGGAAAACCCAGGAGAGCCAGTGGAAAATCCAGAAGAACCAGTGGAAAATCCAGGAGAGCCAGTGGAAAATCCAGGAGAGCCAGTGGAAAATCCAGAAGAACCAGCTGAAAATCCAGGAGAACCAGTGGAAAATCCAGAAGAACCAGTGGAGAATCCAGAAGAACCAGTGGAAAACCCAGAAGAACCAGCTGAAAACCCAGCAGACCCAGGAGAAAATCCAAGTGAGTCAGGGGATAAACTAGATCAATCAGAGGATTTAGATGAACTAGAAAGTGCTAGCAGAGATATGGATATGTTATCCGCTATAATGCTAAATGAAAATGAGTATATTATTAGTTGGATAATTAATAAATCTGCTACATTAGCAGTAAATCAAGTAAGTGGTGCTGATATCAGAGTTGAAAAAGAACAAAATTATAGATATAAGTTAACAGCTACAGCTAATGACGAAAGTCATAGAATTGTAGGTTGGAAAATAACAGACACTAGTAATGGTTCTGAATCAATTTTTAGTAAAAGTGATATACGTATAGGAAGAAGACCAACATTATTTAATACAGATGTTGATTATAAAGTTAAGAAGAATAGAAGATATGAAGCTACTCCAATAGTTGAAACCATATATTCACTTACTGTAAATTATGATAATTCACTAGGAGAAGTATATATTGATGGTACCAAAGTAGATAATGGATATAGTGCAATATATGAAGAGGGTACTTCTGTTAATCTAAAGGCATATTCTTATCAAGGATATGAGCCACAAAATCAATTTAAGAATATGGATATTACTATTAACCAAAAAGAGATTATAGACGTAGTGTTTGATTCTAAGGAACAGGTATATGATAAAGACTACTATCCAGCAGATGGAAGTTTTGCAGGAATAGTAGGTCATGGACATGATCCAAAGGATAATCCATTGGAAGCCGCATTAAATATATCACCAGATAAAGATGTGTATGAAGTAGGTGACAACGTTAATCTAGAATTCAGTTACAATGTGGTTAGTGGTGATAATGGCGGTAATAGTTTAAATGAGGTTAAGGTATATAGGCATAATACTAGCACTCCATTATTTGCCGAGAATAATTTCCCTAACACTGTTCAAGATATAATAACTATACCAAGTACTAAAACTGAATTAGATAATAATTATGTATTTGATGTTAGTAGTAAAACTTATTCAAAAAATCTAGAGTTTGATTTAGTAGATCAATATAATGATGATCCTCAAACAATACTAGATTCAGCTACACAAAATATCAAAGTAAGTGTTTCTAATGTATGGTTAGATGCTCCTGTACTTAATACAATAGATGTAACCATGAAGTCAGGAAAAGTATATTGGGAGAAATTAGCTAATGCAAATGATTATGATATAAAAGTATATGATGAGAATGGAGTTTTATTAGATCATAGTTTGGTTATTGAATTTGATGATGTAACTAATAGATATTATGTAATTGATAATAGTTTAACTCCAGGTACTAAATATATCTATAAAGTAACTGCAAGTAATTCATTTATGACTAGTGAAGAAGCTGAAACTGAATTAGTAACTAAAGTAGCTACTATAAAAGTATATCTTGATAATACCTTAGTAAATAGTACAGATGGAAATTATGATTTTGCTAAGATTATAACATCAATAGTAGATGGCAAGTTTAATCTATCAGCTTATTCATATAGAGGATATGAATTTGACAGAATAGAAGGGGCAGCAAAAAATCATTTTGAAACAGGAATAGCAGATAATGTAACTATTGAAATATATTTTAATTCTAAAGAAGATATTTATGGCCATAAATTCTATTCACTAGATGGTACTGCTTATGGTGAAGAAGGAGAATTGATGGATGATTTAAGAACTGGTACTATCGAACTTGATAATCCTAGTACAGATGAAATTGATTATTCACATAGCCATACTATCACAGCAAGACCAGGTGAAAGTATTGATATTAATACTAGAATGACATGTATTGATGGAGATAATGAAGAAGCTAAATTATATGATTTATGGGTTTATGTTAATGGAGAAAAGTCGGATGATATAGGGCATATTGATATACCTTCAGATCCAGGTTTATCTGGTGTTCATACACTAACAATTCCTACATGGGATGAACTTACTGATCTAAATAATTTAACTTACAAATTTGATTTAATCGATATGCATAAATATACTTGGGCAGCAGGCTTAACTGATAGTTCAAGTATAGAAGTAGATATTGATATACCAGAATATCATAAGATTACTGTTGTTAAAAATAATGCTGTTGTTGGTATATCTGGACAGAAAAAAGTTCCACAGATTATCGAAGACAATTATGGTTCGGATTTATATTTAGCAGATAATGTACCAATCACATTTACTGCCAATCCAATCAGTAGTGATTATGATAATCTAGTATGGACAGTTAATGGATTAAATGAAGATAATTATAGTATTAATGGAAACGTATTAACGATTAATAACTTTAATGCTGATGTTACAGTATCAGCATCATATAGCTTGAAACAATTTACTACAACAGTTAATCACACAGAAGGCGGTAATGCAGGTGTTGTTTCAGGTGACAACTTATTAACTCAATTGACTAGTGATATCCATACTAATATTACAATAAAAGCTGTACCAGAAAAAGATGGAACAGATGATATGTACTTAGTTAAATGGTATAGAGTAGTTGGTGAAAATAAAGAATTTGTTTCAAACAATAAAGAAATAACAGTTTCAGTTACTAGCAATGAAACATACCTAGCTGAATTTAATATCAAACAATTTAATATTGAACCTAATTCCAAGATTAATAGCCTTCTTGGAGAGCTTCAAGTTGCGGTAATTCCACAAGAATTATTAACAGATGAGATTAATAACACAATATCTTATATGAAGAAAAATAAAAACAATAAGATTACTGAGGAGTTAGCTAATAAATGGCAGGAGTATGTTAATAACTTGGAAAGTAATTCACAAATTACTTTTGAAAAATGTTTAGCAGGAAATGATGTAAAATATGATTATGGTACTATACTAGCGGTAAAAGGTGTACCTCATAATTCATTTGATGAGTTTAAGAAATGGAATGTATTAACTAATTATCCTAACCCTAGGTTAGTTTATATGAATCAAAATAGGAGACCTTTACCTTTATTTGAAGATATAGTATCTTATATATTAACTGTAGATGTAGAGAATAATGGTCATCTTAATGAATCAGAATTATCTAATGATACATCTGTTAGCGGTAGATATAATGGTGAATTTATAGAAGACTATGTGACAACATTTAAAATTGTTCCTGATAGAGGTTATTATCCTTTAGCTTACTTAGTTAACACTGAAGATAATTCAAAGACTGAGTACCCTATTACTGTAAATAACGGAGAATACTTGGTTGAAGTTAATATGAATAGTAATAAAAATATTGCTGTAGAATTTGAAAGAAAAGAATATATTATAGAAGCTAAAATAATGCCAGGAAAAGAGCATTCAGGTAGAATTCATCAAAACAGTGAGACTTTTAAATATTTATATGGAGATAGTGTAACAATAACAGCTGAAAGATTTGGTAATTATGTTTTTGATGGTTGGTATACATTTAGTGAAGCTACTGGATATTCAAAAGTAAGTGGAGATTTTGCTAATCTATATGATCTGGAATTTGCAGCTGAGGAGAATTTAAAGCTATTTGCTAATTTCTATTTAGTTGTTTATCCTGGTCCAGAGGAGCCAGAAGAACCAGAAAATCCAGATCCAGTTAATCCACAACCTACAGAGCCAGAAGAACCTACACCAGAGCCACAACCTATAGAGCCAGAAGAGCCAGCAACAGATGAACCATTAATAGAAATACCTGAAGAACCAGTTCCAGAGGGCAATTTAGCAGATACCGATACAGATAATGATACAGATAATGATACAGAAGAATCTGTAGAGGGTGAAGAAATAATCGATATCCTTGATGGAGAGGTTCCTCTAGGAACAGCTGATAAACTTCCAAAAACAGGTGGAGTACCAGCTCAGTTATTCTATTTATTTGGTAGTGCATTCATAGGAGCAGGTATCAAGGTTAAGAGAAAGAAAAAATAATATTTCAACAATAATAAAAGGACATTTCTCTTTATGAGATTTGTCCTTTTATATTACTTATTTTCCAATTTAATTCTATTATAGTATATTAATAATTTCTTATATAATAGCTTCTGTTGTGAGTGCTATTATCTGTACTAACTATAGCAACATAATATAATCCATTATTCATTGCATTATATTCAATAATATGTGATGATTGTCCATCACAACTTATATTACCTTGATATACGTAATTTTGTCCAATAGCATCATATAAGAAGATAAAATAATTACCACTAGTAAAAGGATGGAATGCTAGTTTTGTAGTACCGCTTTTATCAGGTGTAAAACGGAAATAATCATGATCTTCTGAGTTAGTGAATTTACCCATAACTACTGCAGTTGGGTTATTAAGAATATTAGCGCATTCTAATTCACCATTAAATTCAACTTCTTGATCATCTATAAAAACTGACTCTTTGATTCTTTCTCCGTATACAGCTAACTGATAGGGTAGGTTACTTCCACTGTTAGAGCTGACTTTCATAATATATTCATGGTTATATTGAAATTTAAATTCTTTTTGGTATACACCACTAGTAGTAGCATAATCCACTATCTTATTGTTATCTGTTTTATCTAATATGTAAAGATTGTAAGTGGTATTATTGTTATCTATAAAGATATAAGTTATTTTTTGGGTTTCATCTGGAGTGTATGAAAAATAGTCTACATCATTACTGCTACTAACAGTACCTTCAATGTAGTTCCTAAAGTGATTACATTAGCGGTATCCCAAGTGTTATTACTTTCCTTTTCCTGATCAGTAATTTGTTCTCCAGCAGCATATACATTAAAATTACAAGAAATTACTACTAATAGCATTGCCAAACACAAACTTATTTTATTTTTTAATTTTGTTTTCATCATTTGTTAGATTCGCTCCTTATTTTATTATTTTAGTTATTTTATAGAGTTATACTCAATAACCGTATATAGATATTATTTTTATATTAAGCTGCAGCATTAATAACTATTTAATATATTTATGTAACTATCATATGTATAAGTAAAATTTGAGCGTTTTTATGTTGTGTTTCGATAAAATATTAATAATATTATTCTTTTTACAATTAATTATACTCTTTAATATAAATATTTCAATTATTTTTTGCTTTTTTTTAATTTTTATTTTATTTTTGGTTATTAATCTTATATTCATACAATATTCGCTAAAATACTACAAATAAAAAAAGGGCATCACGCCCTAGATTTTCATCTATGTGACGAGATGACCCTTTTAATTAATTGTATCTAATTATTTAGCAACAAACTTAACTGTTTCAGAAGTATTTACATTTCCAACACCAGCTTCGTCAGTGATTGAACCAGCTGATACAGAAACTGTAATCATATCACCAGTTTCAGTTTCTTCATGAGTTAAGATGAATGATTTACCATCTTCACCAGCTTCAACTTTAGTAACTGTTAATCCGCTAAGAGTGAACTCACCTGAAACATCTCCAACAGTTACACCAGCTACTATTTCACTAAATGTAACTTTTGTTTGAGTCTTAGAAAGTGCAACTGCACTAGCTAATTCTGGATCTTTATTTTCAGTAGTTACTGTAGCAAATTTAGCACTATTGTCTGAAGAGCTCATTACAGTACCATTTTTATTTACAATTTTGCTATCTTCTAATTCTATATCATATACTTTACTGCTATCGAATGGTGTACCTGAGAAGAATACACGTAATTTGTTTCCTTCAGTTCCTTCTTCTCTAACTAGAGCGTCAGTTGCAGATACTACTTCATTATTGTATTTAATGATTATATCATCTGTATTAGATGATGATAAAGAAGATTCGATAACTTGGTCAAAGATTATGTCTATTGTATTTTCATCAACAGCGATTACACCAGAAATCTTAGGACTAGTTACATCACTATTAATTCCACCAAATACTGCTTCGTTTTTGTTATCAGTTGTATCTAGAGAATCAATACCAAGAGAATCTTTAATCTTATCAGCTGCAACAGTTACAGTATATAATTTGCCTGATTCAAAAGTATCACCAGTGTAGTATACAGTTACAGATTTTTTATCTGAGCTAACTACTACTTTATTAACTGTTCCAGTAAATTCAACATCACTATCAGATGGTTCGATACTGAAGTCACTATTATCTAAGTCACCTGTTATAGTAAGAGCTTCACTGAAAGTAATTTTTAATGTTTGGTTATTGAATAATACAGCAGATGTTACTCTTGGAGCATCATTAGCTACTGTAGTACCAGCGAATAAAGCTGAATCATTAGTACCAGTAATGATTGTATTACCAGTTGAATCATTAATATCAGCAGCAGTTACTTTGTAGATAACACCTGATGTCATAGTAGCTGTTTCAAATTGAAGAGTTACAGTTTTATTATCATCTGCTACAGCTGCTTGTGTTGGATTAGCTGCATCAGCAATTTTGTTGCTTGAAGTTTCAGTACCTGATTCTACAGTGAAAGTAAAGTCAACAGGTTGAACTGTATCTTTGTCAATTTCTTCGTTGAATTTAACAACAACAGTATTGTTATTAGTTGCTACAGCAGAGCTTAATTTTGGAGCAGTTCCGTCAGCAGAACCAATTCCTGCGAATTCAGCAGTATCATGGTCTTCGTCAACAACGTTTCCACTAAGATCATTTACGCCTGTAACATCAACAGTATATATTTTTGATGATTGAGCACCAGTTGTTAATACCCATACAGTACCATCAGTTACTACAGTATCTTTAACAACTTTTGTTGGGTAACCAAGTTCTGAACCAAAGTAGTAGTTGTATGGTAATTTTGCAGTAATTTCATCCATTGGTTCGTTAAATGTTACTTTAACAGTTTTGTTATCAATTGATACAGCACCTGATACTCTAGGAGCAGTAGTATCTTTTGCTAATCCAGCAAATAAGTATTCATCATGATCTGAATCTATTTCATTATTTGATAAGTCTGTAACGTTAGTTACATTAACTTTGTATAACTTTCCAGCTTCATGCTCAGATGTTGTAAGAACAACTTCATTCTCAGCAGTTTGTCTTTCAGCCTTAGTTATTACTAAACCTTCTACCTCATAGTTAGCTATATTTTCAGCAGTAACTTTTTCAACATCTTCATTAAAAGTTAATTTAACAGAAGTGTTAGTTAAACTTACAGCAGAAGTTAATCTTGGGCTAGTTGTATCTGGTGCAAGACCAGCGAATAAGAACTCATCATTATCAGAGTTAATTACATTACCAGAAACATCTTTAACGTTAGAAACAACAACTTTGTGGATAGTTCCAGAAGTTTGAGCTGTAGTTGTTAATATAACTTCGTTTTTAGCAGTTTGTCTCTCAGCTTTTAAGATGTTAATTCCTTCTATTTCATAGTTAGCTATGTTTTCAACAGAAGCTTCGTCCATATCTTCGTTAAAAGTTAATTTAACACTTGTATTAGATAAAGCAACGGCTGATTGTAATTCTGGTTTTGTTTCATCTTTAGCTAAACCACCGAATTGGAAGCTGTCATTGTCACTATCAATAACATTTCCTGATAAATCAGTTACGTTAGAAACTTCAACTTCGTAGATAGTTCCTTGAGTTTGTGAAGATGTAGTTAAAATCACAACTGTTTTGATTGGATTTTCATCTGCATCAACATCATAAGCAGCTTTTAATACATTTACGTCATTAATTTCATAATTAGATGTAATAAGAGCGTTAACATCTACTTCTTCATTAAAGTTTAATTTTACAGTAGTGTTTGTTAAAGCAACAGCTGATTGTAATTCTGGTTTTTCAGTATCAGCAGCTTTAGCAACGAATTTGTAAGATACACCATTATAAGTAAGAGTGTATAAAGCGTTCTCTTTTAATGGAGCAGTTGTAAGTCTTACCATTGTGTTATTAGCTCTTAATGAAGTACTAAGAACTTCAAAAGTCTCATTGTCCTCGTCAACTAGTGTAAATACATCAGTTGATGGGGCTATTGATATATCTTGGTTAAGTGATACATCTTGAGTTGTTGAATTCAATGATGAAACTGAGTTAATATCTAATAAAGTAGTAACGATAGGGTAACCAAGTTTTTCACCTAGTGTAACATTGTCACCTTTAGATACTAATGTTAATGAATCATAAGTGAGTGCTGCAAGGTTAAAAACGATGAATTCATCAGTTAAATTAATATCACTTGCAGAGTCTACTAAACCAATTTCTTCAGCTTTTGCAGCTACTGTTTCCCAAGTATAATCTTCAGGATCAGCATAGCTTAAAGCTTTTAATAAGATTTTTGCATATTCTTGTGAATTAACTTCTCTGTATGGTCTGAAAGTTCCATCTGGATAACCAACAATATTTAACTCTGGAGTAGCTTTCACATATGCCATCAATCTTTGTTGATAACCATTTTGACCTTCTGCATCAGCAAAAGTATCTTTTCCTTCGTAATCGAATGCTAACATTTCATCTTCAAGACCTAAAAGTCTAAGTAACATTACGATTGAACGATATCTAGTCATAGTCTTAGTACCGTCTATACCATGACCCTCACCTTTAATTACGTTTAGTTCTTCGAGTTTGTCCAGTTTCGCTTGATCAGAAATTGACGTAGCAGCAAAACTAGGAACAGTTGAAAATAATACGAATGCAGCAAGTGCAAACGCTATGACTTTTTTCATTGCTTTTTTCATTACTTCTTTTCCTCCTTATTAAATGAATTCTTAGTTTATTGAACTTTCACTCTATAGTATCCATAGAGTTGTTCGGATTTTTTATCTTTGGTTTTATAAGTTGTTAGAGAGTAAAAAATGACAGTGCCATGTCATTAGATATGTACAACTTATATATGTGATTGCAAAAAAATATACTTGCAATCAAGGTTTGGTTATTATGTAGACTGATTATGTTAACCATTACAGTAATCATTGTATAAGACAAATTTTAAAATATCAACTCGCAAAATCTTCCAAAAAATATAAGAGGTGGTTAATATGGTTATAAATGAAATGTATTAAAACCATGTATTTATGGGAAAAATATAGGTTATGAATGATAAAAAATGGAAAGGATTTGGTGATAATATTACAAAAATGTAATATAAGTTTTAATAATTAGAGTGATTTAGTTATACCAATATATGAGAAATTTACCTAATTTTTATAAAAAGCTTTACATTTACCAATTTTTTTGGTAAAATTAAATTACAAATATTACAGAAGTATTACAGGATGATTTAAAAAGTATTACTCGGAGGAAGTATTTATGAATGGAGCGTCAAAATATAAAGAAAATATTTTATTTAAATATAAAAAAGAAATAATATTGATATTTTGTTCCCTATTTATATTCTTTACAATAGGAAACGTATTTATTTCTAGTAAAATTGAAACCAAGGCAACAGTAACAGCCAATTCTTATAATGTTGTATATGGTGGTAATAGTATGGGGATTGTATATGACAAATCTGTTGCAGATAGAGTTTATTCTATAGCTAAAGCCGAGATCAAAGATACAAACGGCGAACATATGAAGGTTGACAAAGAACTCAAGTATTATCTTGAGTATGCTGACGATAAACAGATTACTGATGAAGATACATTACTTAATAATCTAAGAACTGCACTGGCAAATGATAAAGAATCATTCCAGGTAAAAGGATACATTCTTAAGATAGGTGATGATTTTCAGGTAGCATTAAAAGATGAAGATGATGTTAAGGAAGTATTGAAAAGAGCACAAAGCATGTATATCAATGAAGCAGACAATTATGATATCGACTTAGTGCGTGTTCCTTATACAACTTCAGTTAGAATGCCTGTAATTACTAAGAACAGTAATTACAATGAAATCGGAACAGCTGAAAGAATATTCAAGACAACTACAAATATAAGTGAAGAAAATGCATCTGATAAGAAGGATGCAGAAATTCCTATAGAAACTGTTGGTGTTTCTTTTGCAGAAGATGTCCAGATAGTAAAAGGTTTTGTTGATAAAGCAGATATAGCTAATGTTACTGATGCTACTGAACTTATCACAAAAGAAAATGAAGAAGAAAAAGTATATGCAGTTGCTAAAGGAGATACTTTATCAGAAATAGCACAAAAGAATGATATGAAACTCTCTGAATTAATGAAACTTAATCCAGGGTTAGAGAAACAGAAATATATTAATATAGGACAGAAAATCATAGTAACTGTCCCAGAGCCAGAGCTATCAGTTGCTTGTGATGAAAAAATAATTTATACAAAACCGATTCAATATACAGTTGAAAAGGTAGAGAATAAGAACAAATATAATGGTACAACTACAGTACTTGAGTATGGTGTTGAAGGTGAAATCCAAGTAACGGCTGTTGTAACAAAAGTTAATGGTTATGAGCAGTCAAGAACTGTAATAGATGAAAAAGTTATAAAAGAACCAAAAGCAAAAATAATAGAAGTTGGTATAAAACCATTCCCATCAAAAGGTTCAACAGGTAATTTTATATATCCTGTTGTAGGAAGTATAGTTACATCACCATTTGGATATAGACGTGGAGGTTTTCATCATGGTCTTGACCTAGGAGGCTTACCAGTAGGAACATCTATTAGAGCATCTGATGGTGGAACAGTAGTTTTCGCAGGATGGAAGAGTTCAACTTACGGTTATACTGTAGACATCGACCATGGAAATGGTGTTTTGACAAGATATGCTCATTGTAGCAAAGTAGTAGTGAAAAAAGGTCAAAAAGTATCTCAATATCAAGAGATTGCCAAACTAGGAAGCACCGGCAACAGCACCGGACCTCATGTACACTTTGAAATCAGATTCAATAATGTAGCAGCAAATCCAAAGAAATACCTTGATTAGTAAATGATTATAATGTCTTAAATAGAAAACTCACCTTAGGGTGAGTTTTTTGATGGATAAAATATATCTCTATCTAACATAGCCAATAATTAATCAAATAAGAAGAAAAAGTGTTTTGTAAGAATATTGATGACAACTACAAGCAAAATAGTATATGTATATGTGAAGTAGTGAGGCAGGACGCCGAACCCAGCTTTTTGCTCAGGACGAGCAAGTAGCTGGCATAACATATACATATACTATTTTGCAAAAACCAAGTCAGAACAAAACACTTTTTTTGACCTACTTGTTCTTCATACTAAAAATACTTGCTTTTATTTACATCAACACTTTTATTTGATAGAATAATAGACATAGATAATTAATTAAATCGTAATTACGAAGGGAATATGTGAGAGGAGAGTTAACATGTCAAAAATACTTGTCGTAGATGACGAAAAAGCAATTGTTGATATTCTGAAATTTAATCTTCAAAGAGAGGGTTACAGTGTTATAACTGCATGTGATGGTGAAGAGGGATTACAGATATTTGAAAAAGAAAAACCAGATTTAGTTTTACTTGATATCATGATGCCTAAGGTAGATGGACTTCAAGTATGTAAGATGATAAGAAATAAATACGATACACCTATAATAATGTTGACAGCCAGAGCAGAAGAGGTAGACAAAGTTCTAGGGCTTGAACTTGGAGCTGATGATTTTGTTACCAAACCATTTAGTGTAAGAGAACTAATGGCAAGAGTAAAAGCTAACCTAAGAAGAACTGTATTAGATAGTAAAGATACAAAAGATATACATATAATGGCATTTGATAATATGAGTATCAATGTTGATCGTTATGAAGTTAAAATAGATGATAAACCTATAGCTCTAACAGTTAGAGAATATGAATTATTAAAATTCTTAGCAACTAGAAAAGACCAGATATTCACTAGAGAACAGCTCCTTGAAAAAGTATGGGGATATGAATATTATGGCGATGTAAGAACTGTAGATGTAACCATAAGAAGACTAAGAGAAAAAATAGAAGATGTACCTAGTAAACCAAAATTTATTTTAACAAAAAGAGGAATTGGATACTATTTTAAAGGTTAATCTAGGATTTGGGTGAGATGAGAATGAAAAGCTTAAAATGGAGAATGGTTACTATATATGTACTTCTGGTACTTATCGTTATGATCGCTTGTGGAACCATGATTGTTACACAAATTAGCAGTAATGCATATAGAGAAATAGAGAATAGCCTTAAAAAATCTATTTCAACAAGTATGGAAGCTATAGGTGAGAGTAGTACCAAAGCAGATGCCATCACCAAATGGGAAAATGCTATCAAAGAATATAGAGACAGTGAAAGAAAATTATTTTTGCTTGATACAAATGGAAAAGTAATCTATGCAGATAAAATAGTCCAAGAGACATATCTAACACCTATGGTCATGGCAGCCATTGGTGATAAGACCATGAAAGAATTTGATAAAGTATATGAAAAGAATAAAGATGATGAAAAAGAATATCTAGGTTATGCAAGACCAATAAAAGTTAATGATGAAGTAGTGGCTGTTATCTATATGTTAGCACCATCATGGCAGGTTAAGGTGAATTTATATAGTACAATCAAAATAATTATTTTAGCTATTTTCTTTGCGATAATCTTGTCCATTGCATTTGGATTCATGTTTTCTAATTTCTTGACAAAACCTATTATTGCTTTATCTAATAAAGCTAGGGATATGTCAGAAGGAGATCTGGATAATCCTATTGAAGTTCTATCTAACGATGAAATAGGAGAGCTAACTAAGAATTTTAATATTATGGCAAAAGAACTTAATCATAATATAACGGAGATATCCAGTGAAAAAAATAAACTAGAAACAGTTTTTGCTCATATGACAGATGGTATCCTAGTATTTGATATTGATGGGATGCTGATACATAGTAATCCTGCAACTAGAAAGCTTATAGGATTAATAAACAGGAATACATTCTTAGAAATATTTGGAGATTATCTAGATACAACTTATGATAGACTTTTAACGCACATAAAGGGGGGAATAAGGCAGCATATCATACGAATAAAGGAAAAGTATGTCAATCTGTGTTTTGCGCCTTATTTGGACCAGAATGAGAATATTATGGGTAGTATATGTGTTATCCAAGATATAACAAAACATAAAAAGCTGGAGGAAATGCAAAAAGAATTCGTGGCCAATGTTTCTCATGAATTAAGGACTCCTCTTACAACTATTAAAAGTTATGCCGAAACATTAATTAATGGAGCATTAGATGATAGAGAGATAACAGTAGATTTTCTTAATGTAATTAATCATGAAAGTGATAGAATGACAGCTCTAGTACAAGACTTGTTAGAACTTTCAAGGCTTGATAATAAGCAGACAAAATTGAGGATGCAGTCTATTAACCTATCACATATAGTAGAAGGAAGTATTAATAAATTCCAGATTCACGCTAAGAAGAAACATCAAACAATGGTCTATAATTCAACTGAAAGTGATTATAAGATTATTGGTGATGCCAATAGAATAGAACAAGTTATTAAGAATATCATATCAAATGCAGTAAAATATAGTAATGAAGGAGATTCTATAACAATAAATGTATTTGAAGAAAGTGATTATGTAGTAGTAATGATAGAAGATACAGGAATGGGTATTCCAAATGAAGACTTGACTAGAATATTTGACAGATTCTATCGTGTTGATAAAGCTCGTTCTAGAGCTATGGGAGGAACTGGACTTGGACTTGCTATAGCAAAAGAGATTATGGATTATCATGGTGGACATATTAATGTTACTAGTGAAGTTGGGGTTGGAACCTGCTTTTATCTGTACTTTCCTTATGAGGCATAGATGATTTTTAGAATATTGTTATGTAATAGTTAACTCATTGTAATAAAATTGTAATATTTATCTAGTATAATTGTATTAGATAATAGTTGGAATATAGTTCCTTATTCATATTCCTCTTATTTCATCTATTATTGATTAGAGAAATGACCAATTATCTTTAATAATATAGGTTAATTAGAGATATAATTAATATAAGAAGAAATATTTGATGAAAGAGGTAAGCATATGTGTATAAAAACAATTAGAATAATTATAATAAGTGCATTTTTAGTTCTATGTATGCCCGTAATTGCATGTGCAGCCCCAGATTTTAATGGAGAGAATAGTCAAGAAACTGAAAAATTAAGTTTCTTTGAAGAATTTCAATTAGATGAAGCTGAATTTGTTTACAATGAAACTGAAGATACTATGGAAAGTCATTCGATGACTGATTTATATATAAACCTTAATAAAGATATTACCAATACTGACAAAGAAGATTCAGATGTAGTTAAGAAAGAAATCAATTCCTTTTCATACCTAAAGTTAAATAAGGGCTTTGATATTAAGGACAGCGATGGAAATGCTTTAAAATTAGATAGTAATTTCATTAATGTGGCACCAACATTTTCATCTACCAAGAAGATTTCTGGAAATGGTGAAGAAGGTGTAACGGTTGGTATCATGGTTTATGATAGTTGGACAGAAGATGGGAAACTCAATATAACATATCAATCTGTATATGAGACAATAGGTCTTTCTAAGATATTTGATGAAACAATTGAACTTAATACTATAGGAATTAATTATATCTGTATTGCAGTTATGAAAGATGATGATACAGAATATAGAGTTTATGTTCTTAATAGGAAAGAAGAAGAAACAAGAGATAAACTTGAAAATATTGAAATAGAATTTAAGATTAATGATGATGAGGAACAAAATTCAGATGAAAAGGCAGAACAAGAATCTGTTGATGATGACTCATTCGATTTATTCAAGAATTTCAAATAATGATTTAACTAATTAACATGATTAAAGGATTATAGAAAAAAGTAATGGTGTGATTTCCATGAAAAATAATATACTAAAAACAGTGATCTTAATAGCATTAATAGTGCTTAGTTTATATCAGACAACAAGGTTATGGTTTGATGATTTGTCGGACCACAACCTTTTTTATGATATAATAAATTATAATACTCCTACAGAAGAAAGTAAAAAAGACAATGGATATTACTTTATTAAGCCTGATATAATGGCTTTATACTCACCGGAAGAAGAATATTCCCTGATTAAAAAAACTAATAAAAAATTCCAAGAACTGTTCAGTAATTCTATAAACTTCTTGAAAGTAATAGTAGCATATGGAGAAATTGTAGAGGATAATATTCCTACAGATATCTTATGGAATAAAAGTAATCTACTATTAAAATATCCATTCCTGATAGAATCTAATCTGTTAGCAAAAGACCTCAATATTAAGAATCTCGATTTTGAAAGTAATATTAATAACTTTAATGAGATTATTATTGTGCCAACAGATGATTTGAATGAATATGTTTTTGTATACTTTATTAACGATAAATATTATAATGATATTCAGGCACTTAGGATAAAAAGAAAAGATATTGAAGTTTCTAATAATAGTCTTTCTGAATCAATGAAAGATATAGAAAAGAATCAAGTACTTCCTAGTTTTATGTCAACCAGAAATATGGGTCTTGATTTATTTACTAATAATGTATTACTGCCAGAAAAGGGTTCTCTATATACTGATGTAGTATATTTTAAAAAACCTTTCTATACTGAAGATAAATTGGACAGTAATTTATTAGAAGACTATGTTAATGGTTTTTTCAAGAACAATATCAAATGGAAATTAGCTAATGATGAAGATCCAGAGAAATTTACATATACTGATGAAAGTGTTTTTGTATATTACGATACTAAAGGCATAGTTGAATATATTAATAATGATATTCAAAACAGAAAAGACCTATCTATAATAGATTCATATTACATAGCTGAAAAGTTTATAAATAAAAAAGATAAGATTATTAATAAACAAGAATATTCGTTAACTAATTATATCGTTTCAGGTAATGAAACTAAATTTTATTTTTCTTATAAATATAATGATATTAATGTTAATGTTCCAAAAGATTATCTGGAAATGCTTGATATGAAGTATCCTATGGAGATTACTGTTTTGGATGGACAAGTTATTAATTATAAGAGAATAATACTAGACTTGGATCTAGATGATTTTATAAAACCACCTGAAAAATTCAGTGTAGATTATATTAGTGTTATAAATGGCATGTTGGAAAAGTATCCCCAAGAGCAAGGAAAGAAAATAAACAACATGTTTCTTGGTTATAAAATTAATTATTTGGAAGAAAACATGAAACTTAATTGGACAGTAATTACTGATAATATAATTTTTAACAATAGTGCAAGAACTGTTGACCAAGAATAGTTATCAAAAGATGTTTTACTATTTAGTAAGAAGTAGGTGTTGATATGAATTTTGGAAGGATACTTAATATTTTTATAATATTATTTCTGATTGCTAATGTTGTGCTCTATGGAATGTATGAATATAAGAGTAAGAAAGATTATTCTATAACTGCTGAGAAAGAAGCACAACTTAGAGAAACATTAGGTGAGAATGATATTTACATATATTGTTTATTACCTGATTTTCGTCCAAGGAAAAGAATAGAAGTAAAATTTCGGAATATAGATGAAGACAAAATAAGAAAACAATTATTTGGTAATGTAACTGTTACCTATAAAAATCTAGATCACCGATATACCAAAGAAAATGAAGACCTCATTATATATCAAGGAACCAAAAAGGGTACTATTTTTTATTCTAACAGTTTTGATAATCATATAGCCGAGAATTTCGACAATTCTACAATAGAAAAATATAGTAAGGATTTAATGAAAAAACTGACTATAGAAGGCAATATGAATTTAACCAGTTATCAGCCTGATGACAATTACAGTTATTACCAAATAGAGTATAATGACAGCTATAGAGATGAAACTATATTCAGTAATACTGCAGGTATTATTTTTTATGAGAGCGGTAAAGTAATGGCAAGGGTAAAGAATCGTTATGAACCTATTAGATTTGTAGGTGATAGTAAAAAAATCTATCCCATAGATGAAGTTTTATATAAATTCATGCATAATATCAGGCAAAAGGATAATAATGAACTTATAAAAATAATGGGAATAGATATTGGTTATTATGTTGAAGAAGAGGATATTACTGATGCAAACACTATCATGAAAGCAGAACCATGGTATAGAATAAGGCTTGGTAATAATGAAGTCCATTATATTAATGCGTATACGAATAAAGATACATTCTACACGAAGGGTATATTTGACCTAGAGGACGAAGAAAACTAGAGGTATCAAATTACTACTTTTACAAAATTAGTAAAGTGTGCTATAATTTATTTTGGTCAAATAAAAATACGCAGATTAGACTAGATGGAATGAATTGTTGGTTCTATAACAATTATTTAATTCAACTTATATAGTAAGAAAAATAACATTTTACCGCCCATTAGTGGGAAAGTTTACTTAAGAGAGGTGTAATAGTGGAACAACTAGTGATAAAGGGCAATACGAGGTTAACCGGTGAAGTTTTTATTAGTGGTGCAAAGAATGCGGCTCTTGCAATATTACCAGCTGCGATTCTAGCAAATGATGTTTGTATAATTGAGAATGTACCATGTGTTAAAGACATTAAAGTTCTATTGCAGTCCATGGAACAACTAGGTGTACTAGTAGAATATATAGATGAGCATAAAATAAAAGTAGATACTAGAAATATTCACAATCTAAAAGTTGATTATGATTATATTAAGAAGATAAGAGCATCTTATTATTTGTTAGGAGCTCTACTAGGTAAATATAGAGAAGCAGAAGTAGCACTACCAGGTGGATGTAATATCGGTAGTAGACCGATTGATCAGCATATTAAAGGCTTTGAAGCATTAGGAGCAGAAGTCGAGGTTAAGCATGGTATAATTGAAGCTTCAGCAGATGATTTAATAGGTACCAATATATTCTTGGATATGAGTAGTGTTGGTGCTACAATAAATATAA
Source organism: Vallitalea maricola (assembly GCF_036985595.1). Classification (NCBI taxonomy): domain Bacteria; kingdom Bacillati; phylum Bacillota; class Clostridia; order Lachnospirales; family Vallitaleaceae; genus Vallitalea; species Vallitalea maricola. The sequence continues at coordinate 124,975 of NZ_BTPU01000001.1, forward strand.
TGCTTGCAGCTGTTCTTGCAGAAGGAACAACTGTAATTGAGAATGCAGCAAAAGAGCCACACATTGTTGATGTAGCTAACTTTTTAAACAGTATGGGCGCTAAGATAAAAGGTGCTGGTACAGATGTGATTAAGATAGCTGGGGTAGATGAATTACACGGAACAGAATATATGATTATTCCAGATCAAATAGAAGCTGGAACATATATGATTGCTGGTGCTATCACTGGTGGAGATGTAACTGTAACTAATATAATACCTAAGCATATGGAAGCTATCTCTGCCAAACTTATTGAAATGGGTGCAGTTATTGAAGAATATGATGAAGCTATTCGTGTTACAGCTAATGGACCATTAAAAAATATACATGTAAAAACATTGCCTTATCCAGGTTTTCCAACTGATATGCAGCCTCAAATGACTGCATTATTATCAAAGACATCTGGTACAAGTATCATGACAGAAAGTATCTTTGAAAACAGATTCTCCTATACTGACGAATTGAACAGGATGGGAGCTAATATAAAAGTAGAAGGTAATACTGCCGTTGTTGAAGGGGTCAAGCAATTGACTGGAGCAGAAGTTGCAGCGCCTGACCTTCGTGCAGGAGCAGGGCTTATCTTAGCCGCTTTAGCAGCTAAAGGTGAAACAGTAATAACCAATGTGGAATATATTGATAGAGGTTATGAACATGTTGAACAGAAGTTAACCAACCTTGGTGCAGATATTTTTAGAGTAGCAGAGAAAACTGACAAATCAATGTTCAAGGTGGTATAGTAATAATTAAATTAATTATAAAAAAATGGACTTTTAATAAGTCCTTTTTTAAATTGAATAAAATATAATATAAAAATTTATGAATGGATGATAGGATGAAAATAACTATAATTACTGTTGGAAAACTAAAAGAAAAATATCTAAAGATGGCAGTTGATGAGTACAGTAAAAGATTAAGCAAATACTGTAAGTTAGAGATTATAGAAGTTATGGACGAAAAGACTCCAGATAAAATGTCTATTACCCAGGAAATATTAATAAAACAAAAAGAAGGACAAAAAATATTAAAGAATGTAAAAGATAATTCTTATGTAATAGCTTTAGAAATTCAAGGGAAAATGTTAACATCTGAGAAAATGGCAAAAAAAATAAGTAATCTAGGATTAGAAGGAAAGAGCCATATTACATTTGTTATTGGTGGTTCCATAGGACTCTGGGAAGAAGTCTTAGATAGAGCTGACTATAGATTAAGTTTTTCTACATTCACATTTCCGCATCAGTTGATGAGAGTTATATTGCTTGAGCAGATATATAGAAGTTTTAGAATTAATGCTGGTGAACCTTACCATAAATAAATGGACAAATTCCATTGAATAGGGGGAAGATAATAATGCGAGTAGATAGACTATTATCAACATTACTTATTCTTAAAAACAAAGGCAAAGTTACTGCGAAGGAGTTAGCAGAGCATTTTGAGGTATCTGTTAGAACTATATATAGGGATATGGACAAGATTGGTGAGAGCGGAGTGCCTATAGCTGGGGAGGGTGGTAAAGGCGGAGGATACTATATCTTAGAGAACTATGAGATTGATAACTTATTCTTTAATAAAGGCGAATTGCAAACTGTCAAGACAGTTATGAACAGCTTAGAGGTAGTTTTAGGCAAGAATAAGCAGTTTAATGATATATTAATGAAAGTTGATAATGCAATAAATAGTAGCGGCAATAAAGAGGTGTTATCGATTAATATGTCTCATTTTTCAATGGAAGAGGAACTTAAAGAGTATCTTGCCACTATGAGTAATGCAATAGAAGAGGATCGATTAATAGTTTTTGAGTATATTAATAGAAATATGGAGTTGGCAAAACGTGAAGTAGAGCCTATTAGGATTGAATTTAGTTCGGGACAGTGGTATCTTAGTGGGTTTTGCAGATATAGAAAAGATTACAGGAAATTTAAACTTGTGCGTATTAGCAAACTTAGAATTGGTGAAAAGTTTACTAGGATTAACAACCCATCTTCTGATGAATTGCAAGAAATCTTTTATAAAAGTTATGAGCATAAACTTGTAGAAGTGAAATTACTTTTCAATCAAAGAATTGGGCAACAATTAAGTGAATACTTCCAGAAAGATGGTATAACTAAAAATGAAGATGGGACATATATTGTTACCGATGAATGTCCATATGATGAAGGATTATTAAGATTTATATTAGGTTTTGGTAGCAATTGTAAGGTTATAAGTCCCCAGAGGCTAAGAGCAGATATGAAAAAATATGTAAATAAAATTATAGAAAATTACAATGACTGACACAGTGGTGTCAGTCATTGTTTGCTATAATGGCATAAAAAACAGTTGGGGGAAATAAGATGGCTAAATATAAAAGTTTTGAAGAATTTAAAGAATATATCGACAAGTTATCTGAAAAGCAAAGTGCTGAAGATTTGTTGGTTAGTTACAATAAAGAGGTAAAAGAACTATCAGAAACAGAAATAGAAAACAATTACTTCATGGTGACACTTTTAAAAGCATGTATTTGTATGGAATGCAAGAGATATGATGAATGCGTTGATTTGATAAAAGAAGTAGTTATGAAAGGGTATGCGTGCCCATTAAATTTTAAAATGTTTAAACCTATATATAAGAAGTTTGAGGAGTGTTCAATTATAGACTTGAACAATGCCCTACTTGAAGAATTAAGGGAGAATTCAAAAGCTATTTATCAAATACATTTGCCAAAGAATTACAATCCTAGGAAAAAGTATCCTTTATTTTTAGCGTTACATGGTGATGGATTATGCAATATTAAAGAATTTAGCCAGTATTGGAAACCGGATGTTTTTGTTAGTAAGGATTATATATTTGCATATTTACAGGCTTCACATTTAGTATGTCAAGATGGTCATGGATGGGTATATGATATTAAACAAGCGAGAAAAGATATTAAAAAGTTGTATAGGGATATAATAAGCGAGTATCCTATAGATGAAGAACAGGTGTTGATTGGAGGGTATTCAGGAGGGGCAATTGCATCTATTGATGCAGTAATGTGTGAGTGTATACCTGCAAAAGGTTTTATTTGCTTATGTCCTGGAGAAAAAACGGATGCTTTTACATATGAGAATGTAAAAAAAGCATTTCAAAAAGGTATTAGAGGAATCTTTATGGAAGGTGTTAAAGATATGCCTATACAAGATGAAGAGGAAATGATTAAGACTTTTGATGAAGTTGGTCTTAAATATGAATTTTATGTAAATGAAGGAGTAGGACATGAAATACCTGATGACTTTAATGAGAATCTCCAGAAGGCGCTAAATTTCATTAATATAAAGTAAAAGAGTACTCCCTATCATGATGAACACGGAACAATACAGGACTGTAGTACTACTAATATATTTATATATTATACTACTTTGTAGGAATGCTATGGCATAGACTAGCCTTGTTGAATGTGCACCCCCATCTGCTGCAAAACGAAAGTTGAGTTTAGCAATGTAGACAAAATAATTTTATTAAATGTTGCGTTGTAACTTTTGGGGTTATATTATATAATGTTGTAGAGCGATTTTCAATAGATTGACATTATTAGATAAGCTTTCTCAAAGAATTGGTAAGAATTTTTCGGATAATTTTAGAGATATAATGCCAAGTATAGATGATATATATGTAAAAGATTTTGTTGGAGGAGGTATTAATGCCATAATATGAATAAATACGTAATACTTGCAAATCCAGGGCATAATCGTATTTATTTTGATTCAGCACTTAAAATTGCTGTTTCAGAGATTAAAGCGATTGCTGGAGCATATGATATGAAGATTAATAATATTAAAGAAGCAGACCAAGGACTTCCATCTTCAATAAGTTTTACTACAGATAGAGAGTTGAATGAAGAAGATTTTAGAGTTTTAGGATTTTCTTCTATTTACTATGCTTTATTTGAACAAGTAGATGGTGGACTTTTAAGACCTATTAATGTTCCTGATTTTCATACTTTCCCGGAGAGTATGGTTCAGATTTTAAAATATAATGGAAAAACAAATGAACAATTTACAAGACTTATGGTAAATCTTGCTATTAGTTCATGTAATACAAATAGCAAAAAGATTACTTTGTTTGATCCTATGTGTGGTAAAGGAACCACTTTATATGAAGGACTCATCAGAGGTTATGATGTTAAAGGAATAGAGATAAATGGACAGTGGACGAAGGAAATTGAAACATATCTTGTTAGATTTTTGAAAGAAGGAAGATATAAACATAAAGTTATTAAGTCTAAGCAGCAAAGTTCAAAATGTAAAAAAATTGCAGATGTATTTACCCTTACATCAGCGGCTAATAAAACAGATTATACTAATGGAAACACTCAGATGCTTCAATTATTTAATTCTGATACAACATTGGCTAATCTTCTAATCAAGAAAAAATCATGTGATATAATCGTATCTGATTTACCTTATGGAGTTCAGCATAGAAGTAAAAACAATAAAGGTTCAAATATCTCAAGAAGCCCAATAGAGCTTCTTAAGAAAGCTATACCTGCTTGGAATCATGCTTTGAAGACAAAAGGAAGTATGGTTTTATCTTATAATGAATTTACTATGAAATATAGAGATATTTCAGAAGTACTACAGGATAATGGATTCAAAGTGCTGGATGAATCACCTTATGATGATTACTTACATAGAGTTAATCAATCAATTAACAGAAACTTGATAGTTGCTGTTAAGGTATAATAAAATATAGATGAAGTTAGGATGAATCAGGTGAAAGAAACTACTATAAGATTAAAAAAGAATTTTATAAATAAGATAACTAAAGGATATCCACTAATTGAGAAAAATGCTGTCATTGATACTAATAAGCTCACTCATGAAGGAATGGTCATTAATCTTGTTGACAACAACAATAAGTTCATTGCAAAAGGATATTATGGTAAGCAGAATAAAGGCAATGGCTGGGTATTAACGTATAATGAGCAAACCAAGATAGATTATGATTTCTTTAGAGATAGATTAAATAAGGCAATTAATCTAAGGAAGGAATTTTATAATAATAAGGATACAACAGCTTTTCGTGTTTTCAATGGTGAAGGAGACAATATTGGTGGATTGACCATAGATTACTTTGATGGTTATTATTTAATCAATTGGTATAGTGAAGGAATCTACATGTTTAGAGAATACATCATCAAGGCGTTAGCTGAGCTAACTGATTATAAAGGTATATATCAGAAAAAGAGATTTAATGATGGTGGTAAATATATAAATGATGATGATTTTGTGATTGGTGAAAGAGGTAATTTTCCTACTATTGTTAAAGAAAATGGAGTGAAATTTGCTGTATATCTTAATGAAGGGGCTATGGTCGGGTTCTTTATTGACCAGAGAGATGTTAGAAATATCATAAAAGAAAAATATGCAAAGAATAAAAATGTACTTAATACTTTTTCTTATACAGGTGCTTTTTCTGTTTTTGCTGCAAAAGGTGGAGCCAATAAAACTACCAGTGTAGATTTAGCTAATAGAAGCAGAAAAAAAACTATTGAGCAATTTGAAATCAATAACATAAATGCTGATGAGCAGGATATAATGGTAGAAGACGTTTTTAAATATTTTAAATATGCGGTGAAAAAACAGTTACTATTTGATTTAGTTATTCTGGACCCACCTAGTTTTGCCAAATCTAAAAAGCATATATTCAGTGCTTCAAAAGATTATACAAATTTATTAAAAGAAGCTATCTTAATAACTGAAAAAAGTGGTATAATAGTAGCATCTACTAATTGTAGTTCTTTCGATATGAAAAGATTTAAAGAATTTGTAGATAGAGCATTCCATGAAACAAATACGGAATATAATATTATTGAAGAATTTTATTTACCAACCGATTTTAAGGTTAATATTAAATATAAAGAGAGTAACTATCTAAAAGTATTATTTATAAAAAAATCATAATATAATTCATAGAAACTAGGTAGCAGAATTATGATAATGATAAGGGAGGATATAGTTATGAACACAAAAAATATAAAGACAATAAATAATTATCTTAGTATTTATAATGAAATAAAATCTGAATTAGACAAAGATATATCTAATGAAACAATAAAAATAGTTTCTTTATTATATTCTATATCCAATAGACCTTTTCAATTAGAATTATTTGATGAAATGAGTGAAATGATTAAGAGCAAAGTTGGATTTTCATCCCTTAGTGGTGATCTAAGATTCATAATTGCTACCATATTGATAATTAAATATGATTATCCATTTACTAAGATAAGCTTTTTATTGGATAATATCACGCTGGTTAATGAATTTGATTTGTATTCCAAATATAGTTTGTTTATTGCATTCATATTATTGGACGAGGAAGATGTCAAAAAGCGTTTAGAAGCTTCAAGAGACATATTTTATGATATGCAGGACCAACATTCCTTCATAACTGGAGAGGAAGATTATACTTTTTCTGTACTTTTGTCTGAAGCAGGAAAAAATACAGATAAATTAATGGAAGAGATAGATTATTATTATAAGAATTTAGCTAAAGATTGTTTTCGAAGAGGCAACAATCTGCAATTACTATCTCATGTTCTTGCATTGGTTGTTACAGAAGATAAAAGGGATATAGTTATTGATAATTGTATTACTATCTATAAATCAATGAAACAAAAAGGAATGAAAATAAAAGGTGTTATTTTTGCACTTATAGGATTAATGAGTGCTGTAGTTCTAGAAGATATTGAATTAGAGGTTATAGAAATAAATGAAGTTTACCATTTATTGAATAGTACTAAATATTTTAAGAAGAATAAAAATTTTAATTTGGTAGTATCAATTTTCACAGTCCTTGACCTGAAAGACAACAATAATCATACTCTATATTATATTGGTGATGACCAGATTCAGACTAATCTTCAGTATTCTTTATTAGTGGCTATTTTATCAAAAATTATTTCTACAGATTAATAGACTAAATTCAATAGTTTTTTTACCCTAGAAACTGCAATTATACAGTATTAATTATCTATCTAAAAAATAATAAAATTTCCTTGATTTTTTCCTTCATATAATGTACAATTTTTGTGAAATAATAATTAAAATAACATATTTGATTTCATTTAAATTGCATATTACACACTATTGACCATGTAACGGATTTGATTTTGCAAAATTATAATGTATTTAACAAGTGGCTGAGTATAAATTTTTTGAAAGTTTGTATTGTAGCTGCTTATTTATGGACAAATTTATACTTGGATTATAATTTTCTTTAGTTGAAATATATTTTGATATAGTATATATTAGTATAAGTAAAAAATGACATAATTTATTTGACAATTATAAAAATATAAATGAGATCCTAATTAAATCATTGATATATATTTCTTAAAAAGAAGGAGTAGTTATGGAAAAAACTGTTTTAGTTATTGAAGATGAAATTATTATGAGAGATTTGATATCTGTTGCTTTTAGAGATAATGGATTTCAAGTATTGGAAGCTGCTGATGGACAAGAGGCTCTAGAGATTTTTGAAGAAAATCCTGTTGATCTAGTATTGCTTGATATTGTAATGCCCAAATTAGATGGTTGGTCTGTATGTAGACGAATAAGGTCAAAATCTGATGTAGTTATTATTATGCTTACATCAAGAGATGATGACGAAGACCAATTATTAGGTTTTGAATTAGGCGTTGATGAGTATGTTATAAAACCCATCAATATTGAAGTTTTATTGGCTAGAAGCAAAAGATTACTAGAAAGAGTTGCTAATAAGGATGACAGATTAAAAAATATTATTGATAAATCAGGTATTACAATTGATAAAGATGCATATTCTGTATTGTTAGATAATGAAAAGATAGAATTCGCCCCAAAGGAATATGAACTATTGGTTTTTCTGGTAGAAAATGAAGGAAGAGTACTTACAAGAGAAAAGATACTTGATACTATTTGGGGTTATGATTATTTTGGAGATTATAGAGTTGTAGATACGCATATCAAGAAAATCCGGAAAAAATTGAAATCAAAAGCTAAATACATACATACAGTTGTAAGGGTCGGATATAAATTCGATACTAATTAAGCCTAATTATATATAATGCATAAAAATTCTTGTATAACAACTAAATATGTGAGATACTTTAATTAGTATGACTAAATAGGTTTAATTTGTAAAAAATATAATTAGTACTAACTTATTGGTTGTTATTATAATATGAAAGGATTGTATTAGACTAGATGAAGATTAAATTGGACCACGGTTATATGAAAAAGATCAAATACATAACGTTAGGTTTTGTAATCATTTATATCATTTATTTGGTCATGACTAATATTGGTGATGTAATAAATGGTGTTTCTGATGCATTTTCGTTTATTGTTAAGATACTTTCGCCGTTTTTATGGGGATTGGTTATTGCTTATCTGCTGAATCCTATTGTAAGATATTTCGAAAAAGTCATTAGTAAAATAAAAATAAACAAAAAATGGGAAAGAACTCATAGAAAACAAAAGAAAGTTATTGTAAGAGGTATAAGTCTTGTGCTTACCCTTGTTTCTATAATCACTATACTAACGTTGCTTGTTAATAGTATTTTTGTTATGATAAATGGTAGTTTTAGAGATTTTAATATTACTGAATTGATTAAAGAGATAACAGATACTTTTGAAAACTATTCCAAAGAATTAGGAGGAATAGAAGAATCTCTTAATAAAATGGGTATTGCTGCTAATATTACACAATTCTTGAAGGAATTATCTGTAAGTATTATCAACCAAATTAAGGAAATCGCAACTTCTATTACAGCTAGAGTAACTACTATCGGTAGATATATAATTGACATTTCTTTTGGATTTGTATTTGCATTCAATTTTATTATGAATAAAGAATATTTCCATAATTTACTTGAAAATGCCCTTAGATTAACATTAAATGACAAGAGGAAAAACAGCCTTAAAGAAATTTTACATGAAATTAATATTGTTTTCCTTAGTTTTATTCGTGGAAAAATCATTGACCTGACTTTATTAAGTTTTGTTACAGTTATTTCACTTATAATAATACAATTTGATTATGCATTTATTGTAGGTACATTCGCAGGATACACTAATATCATACCTTATTTGGGAACTTGGATCGGTATTATACCAGCAGTTATCATTGCTTTGGTAAAAGATGGATGGCAGGAAGCTTTGTTTGTTGGAGCATATATCGTAATTATACAACAGGTATATTATGTCTTTGTAAGTCCTAAAATTCAAGGTAAGAGTATTGGTATGCACCCAGTTTTCATATTGCTTGCTATGTTCGTATTTGGTAAGTTCTTTGGTTTGTTAGGTGTAATTTTATCTATACCAATGGGTGGAATTGTGAAGATATTCATTAACAGATGGGCAAAAAGACGTCAAGACAAGAAAAATATAGTACTGATAGACCTAAAAAAATGACATTTGCATTTATAATAAAATAAAGGTAAAATGTATAAGTTGGGTAAAATAACTCCAACTTATGAAAACTAGGTAGTTATCCATTTGCGATTATGTGTCGCTTCATTATTAGACGGAGGTCTTAAGATGTATAATAATTATGTTTTTAATTTATATGGTACTTTGATAGATATCAAGACAAATGAAGAGAAAGATGAGATTTGGGAAAAGTTTGCTATTTATTATGGTTATAACGGTGCTCATTATGAAAAAGAAGAACTAAAAGAGAAGTACCATAGTATAGTAGGTAAACTCATCAAGATGAATAGTAAATACCAATGTCCAGATTATGAGATTGAAGATGTATTCTTTAAATTATACAAGGATAAGGGAATAAAACCAAAGAAAAAAGCAAAGCAAGCAGCTAAAACATTTAGATTATTATCAACAGAGTCAATTAGACTATACGATGGTGTTAAAGAGACTCTAGAAAGACTTGCTGCTGAAGATAAAAAAATATATTTATTATCAAATGCTCAGAAAGCATTTGCTAATTCAGAAATTAAATATCTAGGTATAAAAAAATACTTTGATGGTATATGTATATCATCTGATGTAGGTATACGTAAACCTGATACTAAGTTCTACGAATACTTTTTGGAGAAAGAACAACTAGATCCAAAAGATACTCTATTTATCGGTAACGATTATATTGACTTGAAAGGTGCCAATGACATGGGTATTGATTCCTTATATATACATTCTAATTTATCTAATGAAGAACCAGAAGATGTAACATCTAAATATAAGATTTTAGATGGTGATATACGTAAAATCTTTGATGTGATAGAATTATAATATTACAGGGTAGGTGAGGATAATGAAGAGGCTTGTAAAATCTAGAAGAAATAGAAAAATTAATGGTGTCTGTGGAGGCATAGCGGAATATTTAGACGTGGATCCAACAATTATTAGATTATTATTTACTATCGGAATAATATTTGGTGGAGCTGGATTATGGGCTTACATTATTTGTGTATTCGTTATTCCAGACGAGTGATACCATATAAGCAAAGGGGACTGTAACACAATAAAAATGTATTGTGAACAGCCCCTTTACTTTTTACAGGTGGGTTTTTATTCCAAAAGAAGTATCGTATTCTTTAATAGCGAAAGATAATTCTTCGAAATGTTCTTTTTCTTCATTTATGACTTCGTTGTATACTTCATATACATCTCTATATTTATTGCTGGTTAGTACATATTCATATAAAATAACTGCTTCTAATTCTCCCTTAATATCGCTTCTTATAGAATTAGGTATGTTAATTCTTGTATCTGATTTCAATGAAAAACAGTCACTGTAATCAATATTTACATGTCCTTTTGTCTCTTCAAACATTTTTTGCTGCATAGGGTCATATTTTCTAAGTAATTCAGAAAACATAGAAAAGTGACGTATCTCGTCATCCCTAATATGTATCCATAGTTTAACTAAGGATGGACAGGTACTATTATGAATATGATAATTATATTGGTTAATAGCAACAATCTCTGAAATCAATGATTCTCTGATACAATTAGTTAATTTATTTGCTATACCTTGAGGTTGGCCTTCTGTTGTATAACTCATATAGTCACCTACTAATTCTGTATTCTCTTAATTTTATTCATACAGGGTAAAAATTATTCTAGTATTAAATAATTAATTTTTATTCTTCTTTTATAATGATTACTGTGGATAATATTAATAAAAGAAAGAAAAAGCTTGGATAACTTTTTCTTTCTTTTAATATTTATTAATGAGTTCCAGATGTGTCCAGATCATCAGAAGAAGATTTTTCTGATGAATAGACAGCGTATACATTGTAAGGAATACTATCAAGGGAATGGGTTCTTCCAGCTAAGGTTACACTGCCATTTCCATTTGGGTGTTTGTATTCTAGAAAATAAGTATCTCCACCAACTATTATTTTAGCTGCGGCGATTATAACACTACTATCGTTCATTATTATGTCCATGTTATCATTTGTAATCTTAGAACCATGAGGTACAAATATAGCTGATGATGGTAATTTAAATGAAAAATGCCATCTCTGAGCCTGCTGATTATAATCATACTCTCTTAGTATATTGTCTGGATTTCTATTCATGCCATAGGTATTGGAAGTTCCTATAAATGTTCTATTTCTGCCAGTTAACAGCATTGATTGAGCATTACCAAAAGTATGATATTTTCCCAATGGTATAGGTAGAGGAATCTCATTTCCTTCTGTATCTACATTGTATGTATTGTCTCTAACAAATTCAGTGATATTTCGTTCTTGGGTATGATAATTTCTTCTTGGTGCCTCTTCTTCCCAATTTAGCACTATAGGATAATCATAAACAGGAGCTATATTACCATCTTCCTTAACATTATCAAATATATTGATGGGTTGATATTTATCATCAACATTCATATAAACATCTACAGGTGTTATTTTACCGGTAGTGATATCTAGTCCATAATAATAAGGGGTGATCTTCATTAGAGAGTAATAATTTCCTATAGTCTGAATATCCATAAATATTGGATAGCCCACTCTTAAAGGTTGTCTTACCAAAGCCTCTATATTATTTATTGAAGGAGAAAGAGGAAAACTTAAAGGTGATTTCTTTAAAAAATCAAGACAACCGTAAGTGTTGAGATAATTAGTCGTTGGTCCAACAGATTCACCCCTTATGTCTATATTAGGTCCGAAATAGTTATTTTGTTGATCTATTGATACTTTTGGAACTACGTTAGGTATATACCACTCTGTTGGAATAACAGATTGCTTGAATATATTAGAGAACCTAAAATCACCTGTATCCTCCATAACTAGATTACCTATTCTACCGATTATATCTATATTGTACATTTTGAAAGCAGAATGTTTAGCATTTCTATTAGGACCTCTTGATTTATTAGTAGGATATGAGTTATCTACTGCATTTCCATTATTTGCAATAGCATAAAATCTAGCACCTGCACTGATAGCTTCTTTGTTGGCTAGAGGTAGATAGAAATCATATGTATCTTCGTTTACAACAAGAGGTATTTCATAGCCAGCTGGATATAGTCTATTATTATAAATGACGTTATAATCAAATTTGGCTATTTTTTCTTTTGTCCATTCTGTAGTATTCATATAATCTTTAAAGCCTTTACCTCTTTGGTTAGTAGTTCTTGATAGACCGTGAGAACCATCACCATAGAAATCTCCTCTGTTAGGAAAATATACTTGGAAAGGATAATCAAGGGTTAAGTATTTACTTGCATGTATAACTTGATCATTAGGAAGTTTTATTTCAGAGGCAGGTATTTTAACAATAATTGTTTCATACCAGTCATCAGGTGGCTCAGCAATGGTTTTTGATATCTCTGAGGAGATAGTGATTTTCGGAGTACCTTTTGGAGGGATATATATTTTTTCTGGTTCACCATTATCAGGAATGTATACATCAGGTTCTGTAATTACAACAACACCATGACCACTATTACCTGTCTGATCTCCACCAGAATATTTTGGCATAGTTTGATTACCAGATTTCATCGAACCATTAGATACACCATCAATATATCCAGAACCACCGCCACCGCCAGAATCATCATTATCATTATAACGTGAATAATCATTACCTCCAGCACCGCCGCCATAGTAGCCACCGCCACCGCCGCCGCCGCCGGAACTGGAACCACTGTTATTTGAACCGCCATAGCCAAGACCACCGCTATGACCACCGTTACTACCACCGGAACCGCCGCTAGACTGAGTACCTCCATAACCACGAGAACCACATCTGTCTCCGCCAGAACCACCAGAAGAACCACCACCATAACCACCATAACCGCCGTCAGAGCCGCTACCTCTATCGCCTCGTCCGCCGCCACCGCCAGCGACTATGATACGATTATTTAATGCATTCCCATTCAATCTAATGTCTGAACCACCACCACCTACTTGGCTTGTACGTCCATGACCTGAGCCACCGCCATTCCAGCCATTACTACCACCTGGATAGATATATAGTTGTTTGCCTTTGGATAGAGTTGCCTCTCCGTAGGAATAACCTCCTTTACCACCAGAACCGTTTCCGCCTTCAGCTCCCCATACTTCTAGCTTATATTTACCGTCAATAGGAACAGTATAAGTTGAGTATGAGCCATTATAAGTATAGACTTTACGCTCTCCATCATGTATAACAGGTGGTCTGTATTTAGGATTATCTACATAGTGCCCTGGTACATAATCAGGATTCTTGATTGAGGTTTCTTGGGAGATAGTATAGGATAGAGGTATCCATTCAGCAGTATTACCACCTTCCATTGTCAGAGATAAGTCATCAGCAAAAATACAGTCTTTTAAGTTAGTAACAGAATTATGTGAAAGACCATTAACAATGGATACCTTTAATTTTTCAGTATTATTAGGTGTAGTGAAATTAATTGTTTTAGTAATGACAGAGCTATTATTGTGTTTGTCAGATGTCCATTTTCTTAATACATTTCCTAGATAGTCAAGTGCTTCAATTTCAAAATAACCCTCACATCTATGAGCACTTATTTTACCTGTAAAAGTATAATCAGTGTTTTCAATACCTGATGTTGTAGTTGCATATTTAGCTATCTTATTAGAGTTACCAGGGACGCTTATTTGAAAAGAACTTTTACCAGAAATTATATAAGATGGATGTATTGTTCTAGTAAATAAAATATCCTCGTTATAAGAGGGTTCACCTTTGAAATTTTGTAATGATCCATCATTAGCTATTTTTTCAGCATCACCATTAACAATAAAATTCTGTTTTGGGTGATTATCTTTTAGTTTGGTTACATATTCTTCTATATCTTTTTGAAGATTACCTCCGACGATAGATTCAGAAGTACGTTGGTCTGAAGCCTCTGAGGGGAGTACTACTGCATATTGTGCAGAAACAGGGTTGTGAATTACTATGTCATTAATTTTAGTATCTGATCTAGAGTAGGGAGCTGGTAAAACGTATCCACTAGCATTAAAATCATTATCGTAAGTATCAGTATATACCTGAGATTGACCTTTATGACTTAGTATGTTATCATATAGAACCTTTGCATTACCAGTTAAGTATTCACCATTTTTTTTAGTATCTGGTATATCAAGGTTTTTTTGGTATATTAGTAAATCAGATGGTCTTGAAGGTCTGGATATTGTTTTAGCAGGATCATTATCTAAAGCAGTAATTGTTTTATGTTTATCACCATTTCCTTTATATTTAGTCCTAGGATTAAAGAATTCACCGTTGTATGAGCCGATATTGATTTCTTCAGGAAGAATATGGCTAGCTGCTTCTGGGTTATCTTCCCACATTTCTTCAACAGTATTAACTACTTTTTCAAAGTTCTTTTGTGAGACTACAGGTTTGGAATCTTTATCAAAGTATATGATTGATTGATCACCTGAAGAAGTTTGTAAAATTAAGAAATCAGATATAACAGTGGCGGTATTCTCTGTGTTACGTCGCTCATCGAATTTATTCCATTCAGGTGTTATTTTATCTTTAGCATCTGATTGAGCTTTATGATAGTTTTCTATATTCTGATTTTTGTTATTAGTATAAAGGATACCATCTGCCCAATTATTGGCATGTCCACCTTTTGCAGGTGATTTACTGCACCCGTTATCCCCCATACCATTACATGCATTTGTTCTTACACCTTCATTCCAGACTACATTATCATGCTGTGTTGGTTCTAAAGAGTAGCGAAGTCTTCCAGCTTCTGAAGTTTCTTTATCAGCAATATTAAAGAAGATATTAGGATTTCCTTGTTTTACAGTTGCAGTTACTTCATCTGTATCAAGAAGCTTGACCATTCCGTTGGCAAATCCTCTTTCAATCTTCCATACATTTACTTGTTCTATTTTTTGGATATCATATGTTATTTTTTGTGTCCAAGTATCTTCTATCCCAGGAAGCTCATGAGTACAACATGGACCGCATATTACATGTGGAGGATTACTCCATCTAACTGTTATGGTAAAATTACCAGGTCCTGATGGGGTGGCTGTTGCGGATGTAGGATCAGCTACTTTTTTAGTAGTTTGATTTGGTGGAGTTCCAGATGTTTCTGTATGCCATGCTGAGGATTTTGCTTTTGTACTTTTCGGAAGAGTCTTAGAGGGAGATACGGATGCTCCCCAATTATTAAATTCTCTAACTTTTTTATCTGAAGCTGACTTATGTTTTACTGTTGTATTGTTTATTTCCTCTGCAAAAGCTTTTGCTTCTTCTAAAGTAGCTTCATATTCATCTAAATTAGGTTCAGCTGGGCATACTGCGGTTACATCGCCTGAACCATGTACAGTTACAGCCTCTGCATCATTAGGAATGGAACCTGTCCAAGTTCTTGAATAGTTTCCACCATCATGCATATTAGCCGATTGTTGTCCAACCGTTTTATTCGGAGCTGTATCACCAGCTTTGAACTCACAAGATGTACCAGAATACCAGCTTCTATAGTTTCTTGTTACTTCCTGGTCTATGTAATATTTAGTTACGATATCAACTATAAATTCTGAACCACCAACAGCAAAGTACAGATCTCTTGTGGTAGGTGTGCCTGCCATTGCTTCAAAATTTTCATTATAAATTGAGCCTTGTTTTAGTTCGGAAAAGGCTATGGGTTCCGAAACAAATGACCTGTACTCTATAGGAACAAATTTGGGAATAATAAATGTTTTTTTTGCTTTGTTATCTGGTATACCTTGTAAAGTTATTATATCATTTTCATCATCTGATAATTTTATTTGAATATTAGCAGTATAATCAAATTCATAGGTTGTTCCTGTTTGTATTTCAAAGTTTGCTAGATGATGATCCCATTCTATGGAACCTCCTTTCAAGAACTTAAGTAATTCATTTTTATCAATAAATTCAAATTTATTATTACCTTTACATGGATAACTTGTATTTAAAGAATAATCTCCTACAGTATCTGCTTGGCACTCTACTGCACCAGAAACAGATAAATCAATATTTATTTTTGGAAAGCCCGAACCAGCTTCTATGTTATCAAGAGCTTTCATCCAATCTGATTCTTCATCTCCTGATATTTTCCCTTTAATTGTTACAGTTACGTTTTCACCTAGAATTGTAGGCTTATATCTATCAATGGTAACTTTTTCAGTTGGGTTAGTCATAATTTCAAAACCACCAGTAGGAGTGACTTCTTTACAAAAAACAACACCTGATACACCAATAACAAAACCTCTAGCATCACCATAAAAGATTAATGATTCCATAATACCATTTTTTACTGAGGAATCTCTCCAATCAGGATAATTTCTATCTGTCAATAAATATTTATCTCCTGTAACTCCACCAAAACCCCAGGAGAATCCATTATTACGATAAGCATCTCCTCGTAAATCCGTGGTACGTTTACGATTAGGCATTTGATCTAAAGATTTTTGAACTAGATTACTTATTAGTTTGAACGTATGATCTTTTTTGTAATTAGTACTGTTTAATACTTCAAATGCAGGAGCAGAAGGGTTATAGAAAGAGTTTTCTGGAGTAACGCCAGCAGCATACATAACATAATCGAAAGATGGTAAAAATATTCTTTGACTGGGGTATTTAGTATAATTAGGTGCAGATACTCTAACAACAGTATCTATTGCTATTAGGCTAGGGCATTCTTCTTGTCCTTCAAATCGGATGAAACGTTCTATTTCATCATAATATATAGACTGCTGATTAGGCGGTGAAAGGTAATAAAGTGTCATAAGTAAATCAAGATGTCCTGCCTCATTAGCTAATTTTTCAGCTAATGTTATATTTGTTTTTTGGGGGTCCACATAATTAGTATAATTTCTAATATTATCATCTATAGCTGTTCCAGTTCCATCCCAGTGTTCTAGAATATAATTCCAAACTTTTGCTGACTTTTCTTCCTTGTTTTCGATTGTGTCTCCCAGTTCTTTCCATTTACCGTTTTTTAAAGGTTTTAAATCTTTTTTTTCACCAATGCCTTGGATTAATTTTTTGTAAAAAATACCTGATGAAATTTTATTTGACTCTCCTTTTAAAAGCTTTCTATGTTTATAGGCCATATCAGCTTTATTTTCAATGTATTTTAGATCTCCTGAAGAGGCTTGGTACCATCCAACTAAAGCTTTGCTAGGTTCTAACCATACACTTTTTTCATAGTCATTAGGATTATATGGAGAGAATATTATTGAATGTTTCATATTAGGCATATGGTTATAATAGTGAGCAATAATATCATTTTCGATATTTTCCTTATTTTCAAGAGATAGATCTAAAGGTTCATCAAATTTCTCTGATATGATACTTACCCTAAAAGAAGGAACGAGACTTATTCCGCCTGGTCCAGGTTTACCACCACAAGGAATAGACCCATTAGTACCAATTGTATCAGTTGCAAAAATTTCAGTTATAAATAATGATTGAAATAGGATTGTGGAAATAAGTATTACAGTAATAATTTTACGTTTAATCATTTTATAAACCTCCTTTATCATAATAAAAAAGACGCTTATAATTTTAGCGTCTTAAATGTTAATTTATAAAATTTATTAATTTTGTACACTTACTGTATATTGATTATCGTCTCCGTATAAAAGTCTTAGACCACCGCCACACATATAACCATAGCCATTTATTTTAGTTATAACAACAAGGTAATTATCAATATTGTGTTCTATAGTAAAGAGTTTATAATCATAAAAAGTCTGTTTGCCGGATAGAACTTTTTTTAGATTCTCATCTGTCGTCATATGACTTCTTGCTAGACTAGGTTTTAGTAGAAGAGCTATTAATTGTTCTGTTGTATATTTATTAACATAATCTATTAAATTTGATTGAGTTCTCCAATATTCCTTTAGTTGACAGTATTTATAATCAAACCCAGTGCTTTTCATTTTTATGGTGTTTCCTTCTATATCGAAGCCAGAAAATAATGCATCCATACCAATTTCAACATAACCTCTTAATACTAATTTATTAAGTATTTCTTTACCATTAATTCCTAGCCTAGAAATAACTATTATTGCTTGCTCTCTAGTAAAAATGGCTTTAGAATCAAAATGTCCTTTTTTTATAACATTACCCCATTCATCTTCAATTGCGTTTACATTACCTCGGAGATAACGGGCACCATAAGCTCTAGCGACAGCTTCTTTAGCCCATGGTGAAACAGAATCCAAATCGTCTAAGTATTTAGGTGCTTCATTTGTATTATTTGAATCAACAGTTTGAAAGTAATTGACAAACATGATAGCCGCTTGTTCTCTAGTGATAAGACCGTCTGGGTCAAATTTGTTATCACCAATACCATTGACCATACCAAGTATATTAGCTACTTTTACATATTTATTATCAGTATCGGTAAACTCCTCAGTTGTTGATATTGCTTCTAAGAACATATCAATAGTTAATGTTGTAGTACCCCATGCTGCTTCTTCAGTCATACCAGCATAACCTTGGATATATCTATTGAAATCTTTAAAAACAGCATTAACAAATAGTTCAGCAAATTCTTCTCGTGTAATAGGTTTTTGATAATTACTCTGTAATTGGGTTGGTACATATTCATTTTTGATTGCTGATTCAACTTCTTCTTTAGCCCAAGAAGATGGTTCATCAGATGAAGCAAATATAGGTACATTGATACTAATAATAATTGTAAGAATCATTGTAAATGACAATAATCTTTTCATTTGTATAACCTCCAATACTTTTATAAAAGATATATATATAATAACATATAAAGTTATTATAATAAATGTAATTTTCGGTCATATGTTAAGATACTGAATGTTATATGTGCTATGGTTAATATTTATTTGTATTTTTAATAAGTTGTAGTATGTGAATTATTAGGTGAATTTAAGAGAGAAGGGAAAATATTAAATTTCCCTTAAGTTAGATTATGTAAGATTTATCATTAATATTTATATAGAGAATTAGGTATTATTTTACCGTGATTGTATTTAATAAATAATAGTAAGGGGTGAAACTCCATTTGATAATAATAGTTTTCTAATTGTCTGTATATCCATTAAACATTCTCAATTCTCAATGACTGCCTTATTAAAGCCTCTATATTGTTTTTTGAAGGAGAAGAGGTAAACTTAAAGATGATTTCTAAGGAAATCAAGACAACCATAAGTATTGAGATAATTAATAGTTGGTCCGACAGATTCACCCCTTATATCTATATTTGTTATTCGCTACCTAAAAGATTCTTCAAATATACTAGTAATATCTCTATCATTAAATGGAGGTAATGATTTTATACTACAAGCTTTCATTTTAGATAGATGGGGTAGAGTCATAAGTTTAGTAACAAGAGGGTCCATGTTCAGTTCTTGTAAGATAGACATTTCATCAGTTGGTGGGTCTATGAGTACTATTTTTCTAGCAATGTTTTCAATAGTTATATTATCTATTGCATTTCCAAGTAATGTATTTCCTCTTGTAGTACAATCTGTAATATAGGTTACCGAAAGTGCATGTTCAGCAAGTGTTTTGATAAGAGAGGTCTGAGATGCCTCTAATATTATATTTATATATGGATAGTAATTGAGTCTTGTTTTAAGTTCTGCAATAACATCATCTATTTTAACTGAAGTTGAGAGTAAGTCACCTTCAACACACAAAAATTGTTCTTGAATTCTGTTATTGAGGAAATTTTCAAGGGTTATAGGTTCAATACCATATGACCTGAATTTGTTACTTCCAGTTAGATCAATGAGCAGTGAATTATGTCTTCTGGATAATATACCTGCCCATGTTATAGCTGTAGCTCTTGTACCTACTTCATATGGTCCTATATAAAGCCTTAGAGCATTTTTTAGGATTGTATCAACGATTACTACATCTTCAACATTATTTGCCTCGAGAAGCTTAATGAGCTTATTTTGATGAAGTATAATGGTTTCATCTAATTCACATAGTTGAAATACTTTGGCTATTACTTCTTGAATGGTTTTTTCTAGAGCAGATAGGGAGATTCTGTTTTTCTGAAGGTCACTCATTAATTTAGTTGCAAGCTGTGGGGCATTAATAGGGGTAAATATATTTTTTGAAGTTTTATATATCTCATTAATATATGTATTCTCAGAAGGTAATTCATTATCAAAAGATTTTATAATATCATTAACAGTTTTATCCATGGATTGATATACTGTAATTAAACTCTTAGATAGTTCGTGTAGCTGAAATTGTAGGTCTAAGCGTTCTTTTATTAGTTTATCAAGTTTCTCTTTATCTTCTTTATAGTATAACTTAGTATTAGAAGAGAATTTATCAAGTGCAGAAGTTATTTCTCTTAAACGAGAGTGGATAATTGACTCGGCCGATGTAGTCATGGTTGCTAATATGGACATTACTTTCTCCGTAATCATATTATTCCAAGAAGCTTTATAACCAGAGCGTTTTATTCCCAGTTCTCTAATTTCTTCAAATTTTTGTTCAGAAGTTTTGTTTTCATCTTTAAATATAGTTATAATTTCTTGTTCAACGTTACGGAGCATACTGATAGTTTCAGCAAATTGGTTATTCTCTGTCATTAAATCCCTTACAATGGTATCTTTATCTAATAAATTTTTGAATAGATTCCAATCTGAGAAGCTTGTACATTCTTTAATACGTTCTTCAAGGGTTTTGACTTTATGTAATTTTATAACTTCTACAGATTGTTTTATAACGTCATCTTCAGGCTCTTTTATAGTTTCATCAGATGGAGTTGGTTCTTCTTTAGGTGTTTCTGGTTCAATTTGAGGTTCTAATTTTATTTCTTTTTTACTGAGCTTTTTCTTTTTAGGTTTTTCTTCAGGTTCTTCAGTTTTCTTTTTCTTGACTTTAGTAATATCTTCTTTCTTTATTAATGCTTTATTTTCTAAAAGCTCTGTTACAGTCTCTTTAAAATTTTTGAGATTAATTTTTCTATCTAATTTTTTGGCTATTATATTTTCACTTTCAAGATATTTAGCTTGTTTATCGTTGGTGTATAAATAGATTATGAGAATATCCTCATGTTTTTCTGTTAATGCAGATGTTAAAGCGTTCCTGGTTTGAGTTACAGAAAGGTCTTTTGGACCTAAAACAATAGTATCCATTCCCGTTATTTTGGGACTCAGGTGGAGTTGCTCTATAATCTTATCCATCTTTGTTTGAAGTGTTTTATCTCCAAATGTTTTTTTGCCAAAACCTGATAATGATGCTACATATATCATATTTTTTACCTCCTAAGTTACAATTTGTTTAATTAAGGCTAATTCATAAAGTAATTTAATCAATCTAAAGTAAAGTGATTATCTTTTTAAAATATGTTGTTCATGAATAGAATTTTTTCCATCTGTATTGTTTTGACCATGTATTTCTTCTGTATGACAAACTGTACCTTCTAAAGTACTATCTATATAATTAGCAGTGATTTTCAAGAATTCAAGTAAATCTTCAAGAGATTGTTTGCTTGTCATAATAGATTCTATTAATTTCTCGTTTTCATCACTTTTTATATTGTGCATAAACATGGGGTCAGTGACTTTGTTGATAAGGACTCGTATTTTATTTGATGTTTCTTCGGATTTACTTTTAAATTGTATACTTTCAATATAGAGACTTTCTAATAATTCAGGGTCTAATAATTTGGCTTTACCACCCATAGGTATATCTTCCTTTCTATTTGACTTCTGTATTTGATTCAGGGTTATCAAGTTCAATAGGTATATTTTTTCTTATATCTTTAAATTCTTGTTTTAATATTAGAGCGTCATGTTCTACTAATATTATTGAATCTAATAGACGTTTTAGAAATGCTAGTTCAACTTTATCGTATGTAGTTTCTATCTTATTTCGAAAGCCTTTTGAAGAATCTATAATATCTCCTATAAGTTTGCTGATGTCTTCAAGGGTATTGTAGGCTTCTGTGTTAGTTGACAATAATTTTTCTGGCATATGATTCTCTCCTCGTATAATAAGT